>CAXQNK010000001.1:0-15810 GCA_964225175.1 Candidatus Nitrosopumilus sp.
CGCGCGCGCGTTCTTCCGGCGCATTATCAATCTGATCGTATGCCTTGAACTCACCGCCTCGAGACTCAGCGCAAATCTTCGTCAGCGCCGCCGTCAGCGTCGTCTTCCCATGGTCAACGTGACCAATAGTGCCAACGTTCACATGGGGCTTTGTTCGTTCAAATTTTTCTTTGGACATGCCAATTTCCTCGATGCTAATGCCTAAATACGATCAGGCAGTTTTCTTGACAATTTCTTCAGCGACGCTTGTGGGCGCCTCGGCGTAGTGGTCAAATTCCATGGTGTAAGTCGCCCGGCCTTGTGTCTGGGAGCGCAGATCAGTCGCATAACCAAACATCTCCGACAAGGGAACGTGCGCAGTGACGATCTTTCCTGATGGATTGTCTTCCATTCCCTGCACGATGCCGCGACGGCGATTCAAATCTCCCATGACATCACCCATGTAGTCTTCGGGCGTAACCACCTCAACATTCATCATGGGCTCCAGAAGCACGGGATTTGCTATACGCGCCCCGTTTTTAAGTGCCATTGAGCCCGCCACTTTGAAGGCCATTTCGGATGAGTCGACCTCATGGTAAGAGCCGTCGAAAAGGGTGACCTTAACGTCCACCATCGGGTAGCCGGCGATCACGCCGGATTCAATCGCTTCCTGGATGCCTTTATCTACAGAGTTGATGTACTCCTTTGGCACCACGCCGCCCACGATGTTGTTCTCGAATTCGTATCCTTCCCCGGCCTGCATCGGTGCCAGTCGAATCTTGACGTGTCCGTACTGACCTCGACCGCCTGACTGACGCACGAATTTGCCTTCAGCTTCCACTTCCTTGCGAATGGTCTCGCGGTACGCGACCTGCGGCCGACCCACATTGGCCTCGACCTTGAACTCGCGCTTCATGCGATCAACCAGGATATCGAGGTGCAGCTCACCCATACCAGAGATGATGGTCTGACCCGACTCTTCATCAGTGTGCACACGGAAAGAAGGATCTTCCTGAGCGAGCTTGCCCAGGGCGATACCCATTTTCTCCTGGTCCGCCTTGGTTTTGGGTTCAACCGCAACGGCAATCACCGGTTCCGGGAACTCCATGCGCTCAAGCGTGATGATGTCCGACATGTCACACAGCGTGTCTCCCGTGGTCACGTCTTTAAGCCCAACGGCTGCGGCGATATCACCTGCCCGGACTTCCTTGATTTCATCCCGAGAGTTGGCGTGCATCTGAAGGATGCGGCCCACGCGCTCTTTTTTGCCCTTGACCGGGTTGTACACGGTGTCGCCGGACTTAAGAACTCCGGAATACACCCGGAAGAAAGTCAATGTACCAACGAACGGGTCCGTGGCGATCTTGAACGCCAGCGCGGAAAACGGCTCGTCATCGCCGCTGACCCGCCGGCCTTCCTCGTCATTTTCGAGAATGCCTCGAATCGCTGGCACATCCAGTGGTGATGGCATCAGTTGCACAATCGCATCAAGCAAGGCTTGAACGCCCTTGTTTTTAAACGCGGTTCCGCACAGGCAGGGAACGATATCATTGGCCAACGTTCCAAGACGCAGCCCTTCGATGATCTGAGCTTCGTTCAACTCGCCCGTTTCGAGATAGGCTTCCATCAATTCTTCGGATGCCTCGGCGGCACATTCCACCATGAATTCGCGAGCCTCTTCCGCCTTGGCCTGGAGGTCCGCAGGAATGTCCTTCGCGTCATAGGTGACACCCATGTTGTCGCCGTGCCAGTAAATAGCGCGCATCTTGATCAGGTCAACGACACCATCGAAGTCTTCCTCAGCCCCGATAGGAAGTTGAACCGGCACGGGACGAGCGCCCAACCGATCCTTGATTTGCCCCACAACGCGGAAAAAATCAGCACCCGTGCGGTCCATCTTGTTCACGAAGGCCACGCGGGGAACGCTATACCGTGTGGCTTGGCGCCACACCGTTTCTGACTGCGGTTGAACGCCACCCACCGCGCAGAACACCGCTACGGTTCCATCGAGCACACGCAGGGAACGTTCGACTTCAATGGTGAAATCGACGTGGCCCGGTGTGTCAATGATGTTGATCCGGTGCTCTGGAAATTGCTTATCCATGCCATCCCAGAAGCAGGTTGTTGCCGCTGAGGTAATGGTGATGCCGCGCTCCTGCTCCTGCTCCATCCAATCCATGGTGGCTGCACCGTCATGAACCTCACCAATTTTGTGGGAAACTCCGGTGTAGTAAAGGATGCGTTCAGTCGTCGTCGTTTTACCGGCATCAATGTGTGCCATGATGCCAATGTTGCGATAACGTTCAATGGGCGTTGTGCGTGCCACGGTCTTAGTCCTCGAACCTGATTACCAACGATAATGAGCGAATGCCTTGTTGGCCTCCGCCATACGATGCGTGTCTTCACGCTTCTTCACTGCAGCGCCGCGCTGTTCGACGGCTTCGAGCAATTCACCGGCCAGTCGCTGGGGCATGCTTTTCTCACCGCGCCTGCGCGCCGCCTCGATGATCCAGCGCATTGCCAGGGTCTGGCGACGCTTCGGACGCACTTCGACGGGCACTTGGTAGGTAGCACCGCCGACGCGCCGGGATTTCACCTCGACCATGGGCGCCACGTTTTCTAACGCCTTTTCAATCAACTCGACGGGGTCAGCGGCTTTGTTCTTTTCACCGATGGTGTCAATGGCGCCGTAGACGATCCGTTCAGCGACTGATTTCTTGCCGCTGTGCATAACCATGTTCACAAAACGGGTCAGCATTTCGCTCCCGAATTTGGGGTCTGGCAACACATCACGCGCAAAGTTTGAATGTTTTCTGGACATTGCTTGTTTCCGTTTTCCAGAGCCTCTCAAGGCTCATTACGTTGTTTCTCTGATCGTCTTAACCTTTGGGACGCTTAGCGCCGTATTTTGAGCGCGCCTGCTTTCGGTCGCTGACTCCCGCTGTATCCAGGCTTCCTCTCACCGTGTGATAACGCACACCGGGCAGATCTTTGACACGCCCGCCGCGGATGAGCACAACACTGTGTTCCTGGAGGTTATGTCCCTCTCCGCCGATATAGCTTGTGACTTCGAATCCATTGGTCAGGCGCACACGAGCGACCTTTCTCAATGCTGAGTTAGGCTTTTTCGGTGTCGTGGTGTACACACGGGTGCACACCCCACGTTTTTGTGGGCAGCCCTCTAGGGCTGGTACGTTGCTTTTGTAAACCTTCGGCTTGCGAGGCTTACGAACCAATTGATTAACTGTCGACATAAATCCAGTGTCCCTGATAAAAAAACAGGCCGGCCCTAAGGCGACCTGTCGGAGGGCGCGCATTTTAACAAGCCCTCCAGCAATGTCAAACGCCCAACCCCGATCTTGTTGATCTGGATTGGGCGCCCATGAGTCCGGCCCACGCGCCGGCGACATCGGCTCTCCGAAACAGACTTTATTTCTGCTCGGCCCTCCTGATGGAGGGATTCAATTCAGTTAGCCGGACGATTATGACAGGCAGGTGAATGTGCCGCAAGTACTTTTAAGCCTCTGGGCAAAAAAACTGCCCCGATCAATTCTCCCGATCGGGGCAGCTGATCTAGCCGTCATCTGTCCCGGGTTCAGGATTCAGCTTCGGTCTCATCCTCCGCGAGGCTCGCTTCCTCCGCAGCAATCGCCGCCGTCAGCGCAGCCAGGTCGATTTCCTGATCCACCTCCGGAGCTCGCTTGCGGGAATTGTGATAGGCCATGCCTGTGCCCGCCGGAATCAACCGCCCTACAATCACGTTCTCTTTCAGCCCGCGCAGGTGGTCGGTCGTTCCCCGCACAGCAGCTTCGGTCAACACCCGCGTCGTCTCCTGGAAGGAGGCCGCTGAGATGAATGACTCGGTCGCCAGCGAAGCCTTGGTGATGCCCAATAGAATGCGTTGATACTCCGCCTTCCTGACGCCTTCTCGCTCTGCTTCGGCATTTGCTTCGTGGATTTGCACCACATCCAGCTGATCGCCGGGGAGCAAGGGGGTGTCGCCTGGGTCCAGGACTTCAGCCTTGCGCAGCATCTGGCGAATGATCACCTCGATGTGCTTGTCATTGATCCGCACACCCTGAAGACGGTACACGTCTTGAATCTCCTTCACGAGATAGTCAGCGAGCCGCTCAACGCCCAGCAACGTGAGAATGTCATGAGGGCTGGGCTCACCGTCAACGACGGTCTCGCCCTTCTCAACATGCTCACCCTCAAAGACCAGGATGTTACGCCACTTCGGAATCAGTTCCTCGGCGGGATCGGCGCTGTCGATTTGCCCTTCTAGAGGCCGCAGCTTGCTGCGCTCGGCATCTTCCTCGGTGGGCGTGATTACCAGCCTCTGTTTGCCCTTGGTTTCCTTCCCAAAGCTCACAACACCCGACTTCATCGCCAGGATGGCGGCTTCCTTCGGCTTGCGCGCTTCGAAAAGATCCGCCACTCGAGGCAAACCACCTGTGATGTCACGTGTCTTTGTGGTCTCCTGTGGAATACGCGCGATAATGTCACCCACCTTCACTTCCTGACCATCCTTCATCCCCACGAGGGCGCCCGGCTGTAGGAAGTAATGGGCGGGTATCTGAGTTCCGGCAAGGTGCAGTTCCTTACCCTTGCCGTCAACCAGCGCAATCATCGGGCGCAGGTCCTTACCGGTCTGACCGCGTTGCTTGGGATCCGTGATGATGAGGCTGGTCAGGCCAGTGATCTCATCCACCTCTTCATTGATGGTGACGGTATCGATGAAATCATGGAATTTCACCCGACCCGCTACCTCGGTCACGATGGGGTGTGTGTGCGGATCCCAATGGGCAACCCGCGTTCCGCGGGTGACCTTGTCCTCATCACGGTGGGTCACAATGGCCCCGTACGGGATCTTGTAGCGTTCCCGCTCCCGCCCATGATCATCAATAACGGAGATCTCACCCGAGCGCGACACGGCGATCAGCTGCTGGTCGGCATTCTCCACCGCTTTGAGGTTGTGCAGGCGAATTGCACCATCCGATTTAACCTCGATGCTATCCAGTGCGGCTGCACGAGATGCTGCCCCACCAATGTGAAAGGTCCGCATTGTCAGCTGCGTACCCGGCTCGCCGATGGACTGCGCGGCAATAACGCCCACTGCTTCACCGGTGTTCACGAGTTCGCCGCGCGCCAGGTCACGACCGTAACAGAATGCACACACCCCGTACTTGGTTGCGCAAGTAATCGTTGAGCGCACCACGATATGGTCGACACCGAGCGCGT
The DNA here is from genome assembly GCA_964225175.1 of Candidatus Nitrosopumilus sp. Classification (GTDB taxonomy): domain Bacteria; phylum Pseudomonadota; class Gammaproteobacteria; order Xanthomonadales; family SZUA-36; genus WTJD01. The sequence continues at coordinate 5,221 of CAXQNK010000001.1, forward strand.
CGAGCTCTTCAACGATCTGCTCGTCCAACAGGGTGTTACGCTCACAAATGACCTCATCTGTACCCGGCTTGAGCACGTCTTTAGCTGTCAGTCGCCCGAGCACCCGCTCACTGAGCAATTCGACCACGTCACCGCCTTCGACGATGGGTTGCATGTCGATCCCATTCTCAGTGCCACAATCACGATCAGTGATCACGAGGTCCTGGGCCACGTCTACCAATCGCCGGGTCAGGTATCCCGAGTTGGCTGTCTTAAGCGCCGTGTCGGCCAGGCCTTTTCGCGCACCGTGCGTAGAAATGAAGTACTGCAGAACATCGAGCCCTTCGCGGAAATTCGCGGTGATAGGTGTCTCGATGATCGAGCCGTCAGGTTTTGCCATCAGACCCCGCATTCCTGCGAGCTGACGAATCTGTGCTGCCGAGCCACGTGCTCCAGAGTCAGCCATGATGAAAATCGAGTTCATGGACTCTTCTTCCACCTCGGAACCGTCCGCGGATTTCGCGACGTGTTTACCCATGCGCTGCATCATCGCCCTAGCGACCTGCTCATTGGTGCGAGACCAGATGTCCACAACTTTGTTGTATCTCTCACCCGCGGTCACCAGTCCGGATACGTACTGGTTCTGGATCTCTACCACTTCGTGCTCGGCTTCCTCCAGGATACTGCGCTTCTCATCAGGAACCATGAGATCGTCGATACCAATGGAAACGCCTGCACGGGTCGCGTACCGGAAACCGGTGTACATCAGACGGTCAGCGAACACCACGGTCTTTTTCAGACCAAGGCGCCGATAGCAGGAATCAATCAGCTGGGATATCTGCTTCTTCTTGAGAGACTGGTTCAGCATGTGGAATGGCATACCGCTGGGCCGAATCTCAGCGAGCAGAGCCCTACCTACTGTAGTTTTGACCAGGTTAGTCTCGTGACGTTCTTCCCCGTGCTCGGAAATGATCGTTTCATCAATACGAACATGGATTTCAGCATGCAGCTCCACAGCCTTGTTTTCATAGGCCCGGTGGACCTCTGCGATATCCGAGAAGTACAGGCCCTCGCCTTGCACACCGGCCAGCTGCCGGGTCATGTAATACAGACCCAGCACAACGTCCTGGGTCGGCACGATGATGGGTTCACCATTCGCCGGTGACAGAATGTTGTTGGACGACATCATCAAGGCCCGGGCTTCGAGTTGGGCTTCTACACTCAGCGGCACGTGCACGGCCATCTGGTCACCGTCAAAGTCGGCATTGAATGCCGTGCATACCAGTGGGTGCAGCTCAATGGCCTTGCCCTCAATCAGGACGGGCTCGAAAGCCTGGATACCCAACCTGTGAAGCGTGGGCGCACGGTTCAGCAATACAGGGTGCTCCCTGATGACTTCTGAGAGAATATCCCAGACTTCGGCGCGTTCCGCCTCCACCAGTTTCTTGGCCGCCTTGATGGTGGCCGCCATGCCTCTTCGCTGCAGCTTGCTGAAGATGAAGGGCTTGAAGAGTTCAAGCGCCATTTTTTTCGGCAATCCGCACTCGTGCAGTTTCAGCGTGGGCCCCACCACGATGACTGAACGTCCGGAATAATCGACTCGCTTGCCGAGCAGGTTTTGCCTGAACCGGCCCTGCTTGCCCTTGATCATGTCGGCAAGCGATTTCAGTGGTCGCCGGTTGGTGCCCGTAATCGCACGGCCGCGTCGGCCGTTATCCAGCAGAGCGTCGACGGACTCCTGCAGCATCCGCTTTTCATTGCGCACAATGATGTCGGGCGCGTTGAGCTCCAGCAAACGCTTCAACCGGTTATTCCGGTTGATCACCCGCCGGTACAGATCGTTGAGGTCAGAAGTTGCGAAACGCCCGCCATCCAAGGGAACCAGCGGCCTTAGATCTGGCGGCAGGACTGGCAGAACCGTCATGATCATGTATTCCGGACGGTTTCCGGAGTCAATAAAGGCTTCGACCAGTTTGATGCGCTTGGACAATCGCTTCAATTTAGTCACCGAACGGGTTCCGTTGACCTCCTCACGAAGAGACATCAATTCATCTTTCAGGTCGATGGTCCGCAGCAATTCGAAGATGGCTTCTGCGCCCATTCGCGCATCAAATTCATCCGGGCCATAGGTTTCAGAGGCTTCGATGTACTGTTCGTCCGTAAGCAATTGGCCCCGCTCAAGATCAGTCAGGCCAGGATCAAGTACCACATACGACTCGAAGTAAAGAATCCGCTCGATGTGCCGAAGCGTCATGTCCAGCATCAGGCCGATGCGAGAAGGTAATGATTTCAGAAACCAGATGTGCGCCACCGGGCTCGCCAGTTCGATATGCGCCATGCGTTCACGACGCACCTTGGTCAACGTCACCTCAGTACCGCACTTCTCACACACCACACCACGGTGTTTCATGCGCTTGTACTTTCCGCAGAGGCATTCGTAGTCCTTGACAGGACCAAATACCGCGGCACAGAACAACCCATCACGCTCAGGCTTGAATGTGCGATAGTTGATGGTTTCAGGTTTTTTGACCTCTCCGAAGGACCACGACCGGATTAGGTCCGGCGGCGCAAGGCCGATACGAATCGCGTCAAAATCCAGCGGCTGGCGCTGGCGATTGTAGAGATTGAGTAAGTCTCTCACCGTTGATCTCCTCGGATTCAGGTCTCTTCAAGTTCGATGTTGATGCCCAGAGAGCGAATTTCCTTCACTAAAACGTTGAAGGATTCCGGCATTCCTGCCGCCATCTCGTGGTTTCCATCGACAATGTTTTTGTACATCTGATTACGCCCGCCAACGTCGTCTGACTTGACGGTGAGCATCTCCTGCAGGGTGTAGGCAGCGCCGTAGGCTTCCAGGGCCCAGACTTCCATTTCGCCAAACCGCTGTCCACCAAATTGCGCCTTGCCGCCCAAGGGTTGCTGTGTCACCAGGCTGTAGGGGCCTGTGGAGCGCGCATGCATCTTGTCATCCACAAGGTGGTTGAGTTTCAGCATATACATATAGCCAACAGTCACCGGTCGATCGAATGCGTCGCCGGTTCTGCCGTCGTACAGGATGGTTTGCCCGGTCTCCGGCAGCTGCGCCAAATCAAGAAGCTTCTTGATCTCCGTCTCGGGCGCCCCGTCGAAAACGGGGGTGGCCATCGGTACCCCACCGGACAGGTTCTTGGCCATGACCTTGATTTCCTCTGCAGAAAAGTCATTCATGTTGACCCGACCGGTTTGATCAGAGTTGTAAATCTTGTCAAGAAAGCCTCTCAGCTCCTCGGTCTTGGCGTTCTCATCCAGCATATCCTGAATGCGTTGTCCCAGCCCCTTCGCAGCCCAGCCCAGGTGCGTTTCCAGTACCTGGCCGATGTTCATGCGCGAGGGCACACCCAGCGGGTTCAAGACAATATCCACCGGAGTTCCGTCCTCCATAAAAGGCATATCCTCGGTCGGAACGATCATTGAAATAACGCCCTTGTTTCCGTGGCGGCCGGCCATTTTGTCGCCCGGCTGAATGCGTCGCTTCACCGCCAGATACACCTTGACCATGTTCAACACACCCGGGGCGAGATCATCACCTTGGGTGATTTTGGACTTCTTCTCCTCAAACCGCTCGTCGAAGACTTTGCGTTGGTTGCGAATCTGGTCGGCCATTTGCTCTAGAAGCTCATTGGCTTCGTCATTGCGCATCCGCAGTTTGAACCAGTCATCATGATCCAGGCCGGACAAATAGTCGGCGGTCACTTTTGCACCTTTCTTGATGCCCGGTCCCTTGTCAGCCACTTTGCCTGTCAGGGTGTTCTGGAGCCTCTGGAAAATGGCGTTTTCAACGATGCGCCGCTGATCGTCCAGATCCTTGCGGACCTGCCTGAGCTGTTCCTTTTCAATCGAAATGGCACGCTCGTCCTTCTCAACGCCATCACGCGTGAACACCTGCACATCGATCACGGTGCCGTCCATCCCCGAGGGCACTCGCAGTGAGGTGTCTTTCACATCCGATGCCTTTTCACCGAAGATTGCACGCAGCAACTTTTCCTCGGGCGTGAGTTGGGTCTCGCCTTTCGGCGTCACCTTGCCTACGAGGATATCGCCAGCGCTGACCTCGGCACCGATATAGACGATGCCTGACTGGTCAAGCTTGTTGAGGTTGTGCTCGCCCACGTTGGGGATATCAGAGGTGATCTCTTCGGAGCCCAGCTTGGTGTCGCGCGCGACACAGGTCAGTTCCTCGATGTGGATGGTGGTGTAACGGTCTTCTTCCACGACACCCTCTGAAATCATAATGGAGTCCTCGAAGTTGTAACCGTTCCAGGGCATAAAAGCGACGAGCATGTTTTGCCCCAGCGCCAATTCGCCCAGATCTGTGGAAGGCCCATCGGCCAATACATCGCCCTGCAACACCTGGTCACCCACAACGACGAGAGGCCTCTGGTTCATGCAAGTATTTTGGTTCGACCGCTGGTATTTGGTCAGATTATAGATATCAACACCGGGGTCACCGGCCTCGACCTCTTCCTCCCTGACCCGAACCACGATGCGTCCTGCGTCCACCTGATCGACGACACCGCCGCGCCGAGCCACCGCGGTGACCCCGGAATCTGTAGCCACGGCACGCTCCATGCCGGTGCCCACCAGGGGTTTCTCGGCACGCAGAGTGGGTACGGCCTGACGCTGCATGTTTGAGCCCATAAGTGCACGGTTCGCGTCGTCATGTTCCAGGAACGGGACCAGCGAGGCCGCAACAGAGACGATCTGCTTGGGCGACACGTCCATGTAGTTCACTTCCGAGGGCTCTTTCAGCGTGAATTCCCCAAGGTGACGGCACGGTATGAATTCATCTTTGAACTTACCCCGCTTGTCCAGCTCTGCATTCGCCTGGGCGATAACGAAATCGCCCTCTTCGATAGCGGACAGATACTCAACCTCATCGGTCACCTTGCTGTTGATCACCTTGCGATATGGAGTTTCGAGAAAACCGTAATCGTTGGTGCGCGCATAAACCGCCAACGAGTTGATCAAGCCGATATTGGGCCCTTCAGGGGTTTCGATGGGACATACGCGCCCGTAGTGCGTGGGATGAACATCGCGAACTTCAAATCCGGCACGCTCTCGCGTCAAACCACCGGGGCCGAGCGCGGACACGCGCCGTTTGTGCGTCACCTCCGACAAGGGGTTGTTCTGGTCCATGAACTGGCTGAGCTGACTGGAGCCGAAAAACTCCTTGATGGCTGCAGCCACCGGCTTCGCATTGATGAGGTCCTGGGGTGTCAGCTGCTCGCTCTCCGCAACTGACAAACGTTCCCGAACCGCTCTTTCAACACGTACCACACCCACGCGGAATACGTTTTCCGCCATCTCACCTACGCTGCGCACGCGGCGGTTACCCAGGTGATCAATGTCATCCACAACACCTTTACCGTTGCGAATGTCAATGAGAACATTCAAGACAGCGAGAATGTCTTCCCGATCCAGAATCCCCGGTCCCTCGCTGGAGTCGCGTCCCACGCGACGATTGAATTTCATCCGCCCCACACCGGAAAGATCATATCGCTCCTCGGTGAAGAACAGGTTTTTGAAGAGGTTCTGCGCGGCCTCTTTGGTAGGTGGCTCACCGGGGCGCATCATGCGATAAATCTCCACCAGCGCCTCGAGTTCCGTCGTGGACGGATCGATCCGGAGCGTATCGGAGATATAAGGGCCCTGGTCGAGGTCATTCACATACAGGACTTCGAATTTCTTAATGCCTGCCGCCCGGAGCTGCTCCAGCAACTCCTCGGTAATCTCGGCGTTCGCCGCGGCCAGGAACTCCCCAGTCTCCTCATCGACGATGTTGTTGGCCATGATCTTGCCCAACAGGTATTCATCATTAACGTCCAAGGCAGAGATACCCGCGTCACTGATCAATTTGACCTGGCGCGCGGTGATCCGCTTGTTGGCTTCGACAATCACTTTGCCTTTCTTGTCCTTGATATCAGCCTGCGCCGTATCGCCCCGGAGGCGTTCAGGCACCACGTCCAGCTTGGCGCCCTCCTTCAGCAGACTGATGTGACTGGTTTCGAAAAAGGTTGAGAGAATCTCCTCGTCTTCCATGCCCAGCGCACGCAGCAAGATGGTCACAGGAAGTTTGCGGCGGCGATCGATTCGCGTGAATATGCAGTCTTTCGGATCGAATTCGAAATCCAGCCATGAACCACGATATGGAATCACGCGGGCGGAGTACAACAGCTTTCCGCTCGAATGCGTCTTGCCCTTGTCGTGATCAAAGAACACGCCGGGAGAACGGTGCAACTGGGAAACAATGACCCGCTCGGTGCCATTGATGATAAAGGTTCCGGTATCCGTCATCAGCGGCAGGTCTCCCATGTAGACCTCCTGCTCCTTGACGTACTTGACGGGTTTCTGCTTCGCGGAACTTTCCTTGTCGTAAATCACCAGGCGAACTTTGACTCGTAGCGGGGCTCCAAAAGTCATTCCCCTGAGTTTGCACTCGCGCACGTCGAATGCTGGCTCGCCCAGCGTGTAGCTGACGTATTCGAGCGCTGCATTGCGCGAAAAAGAGACGATAGGAAAAACGGATTGGAGTGCACCATGAAGACCCCGCTCCCGGCGATCTTCCATCGGCACATCGAGCTGCAGAAACTCATCGTATGAGCGAATCTGGGTCTGCAGCAGGAATGGCACATCCAAAACGGACTGCCTCTTGCCGAAATCTTTGCGGATACGCTTTTTCTCAGTGAATGAATATTTCATGATCGAAATCGCCTCTGTACGGCCTTTCAGGCCGCTGTAATTCCAACGTGATCCGATGCGCTCCGGCGCCGGCCGGCCAGGATCTGTTTACCATGACACGAACAGGAACGGACCGGAGGCAAACGCCCCCAGCCGGTTCCGATTCGTTGACTTACGCAGCGGGAGATTTACTTGACCTCGACGGAAGCGCCTGCTTCCTCGAGTTTCTTCTGAATCTCTTCGGCTTCGTCCTTAGCAACGCCCTCTTTCACAGGAGTCGGCGCGCCTTCCACGAGGTCCTTGGCTTCTTTAAGGCCAAGACCGGTGATCTCACGCACGACCTTGATCACTGCAACTTTCTGTGCACCGAACGATGTCATCACCACATCGAATTCGGTCTTTTCTTCCGCAGCACCGGCATCACCACCTGCTGCCGGCGCAGCCACAGCGGCCACCGGGGCTGCTGCCGAAACGCCGAACTTTTCTTCCATAGCCTCGATGAGCTCAACTACATCCATCACGCTCATGTTGGCAATTGTTTCAAGAATGTCGTCTTTTGAAACGGCCATTGTCGTCTCTCCAATTATCAAAAGGGCAGCCTTTCGGTCTGCCGGTTAAATTAAATGCTCAAGCAGCCTGCTTGGCGTCCCGCAAAGCGGCGAAAGTGCGAGCCAGTTTGGCGTTCGGTTCTGCCAGGGTTCGAACAAACTTCTCGACCGGTGCTTTCATCACGCCCATCAAAATGGCAATCGCCTGGTCGTAAGTCGGCAGACTGGACAGACGTTCCAATTCGGACGCGCCATAAACCTCACCGCCAACCGCCACCAGCTTTGCCACCAGGTGGTCATGGGACTTTGAATAGTCCTTGACCAGGCGTGCAGCCGCACCCGGATCGTCAATGCTGAACGCCAGCAGGAGAGGCCCCGCCAGCGATTCGGACATGCATTCGAACTCAGTACCTTCCACAGCTCTGCGGACAAGGGTATTTTTGGCCACCTTGACGAAAACACCGGATTCACGGGCTTTCACGCGCAAATCGGTCAATTCCTCGACAGTGAGACCTCGATACTCTGCCGCCACAGCAGCCAGCGCTTTGTTGGCAACTTCAGCCACCTCTGCGACAACTGCCTTCTTTTGCTCAATATTGAGCGCCATTGGTTACCTCCTTTCGAGTCTTCCGGACATCAATCCGGGCTTGTTGACTCACCAGTGGTGACCCCGCTACTCCAACGCTCTCTCTCAAAGCGCTCGAGTAGCGGGGGCTCCACCATCTGCGCAGGCTGTCCCCGGTTACCCGGCAGACCCTTAAGCAGCGACCCCTTTGGGGCCAGCTACACCTGCGGTCTTAGACGGCCTGCCCGCGCATTTGTGCGCGCGAGCGAGCCCGCCACCTGTCCTCGCCGCACATGACGACGAATGACAAATTCAGTTCACAAATCCAGCGTCGAGTGATCGATCAACAGGCCAGGACCCATTGTCGTGGACACTGCCACGCGCTTGAGGTATTGCCCTTTGGCCGACGCTGGCTTCAGCTTGACCAGCGTTGCGAGCAGGGCGGACAAGTTTGCCTTGAGCGCGTCAGGCTCAAAATCCGCCTTGCCGATGGTGCTGTGGATAATGCCAGCTTTGTCTGTCCGGAACCTTACCTGCCCCGCCTTTGCATTCTGAACTGCGGTTTCAACGTCCGGTGTGACCGTACCCACTTTAGGGTTGGGCATGAGCCCCCTCGGCCCCAGGATTTGACCCAGCTTGCCGACAACACGCATGGCGTCTGGAGAAGCGATCACCACGTCGAAGGCCACATCGCCGCCCTTGATCTGATCATGCAATTCATCCATGCCAACCGCATCCGCACCGGCTGCCTTGGCTTTCTCGGCATTTTCGCCCTGGGTGAATACAGCGATCCGGACAGTTTTACCTGTTCCGTTGGGCAATACTGTAGATCCGCGAACGTTTTGATCCGATTTGCGCGGATCTACGCCGAGGCGAACCGCCACGTCCACGGACTCATTAAATTTCACCTTGCTGAAATTTTTCAGCAATTCCAGCGCCTCGTCGACCTCATAGACCTTACCTCGCTCGACCTGGTCCCGAATGCTGCTCATACGTTTTCCGGTTCTGGCCATCACTCCACTCCTTCCACATTCAGGCCCATACTGCGCGCCGAGCCTGCGATGGTGCGCACGGCGGCGTCCATGTCAGCAGCGGTCAGATCGGGCTCCTTAGCCTTGGCAATATCTTCCAACTGTGCTCGCGTTACCGTGCCCACCTTGTTGGTGTTTGGCTCGCCAGAACCCTTGGGAATGCCGGCTGCCTTTCGCAACAACACCGCGGCCGGTGGCGTCTTGGTGATGAAAGTGAACGTGCGGTCACTGTAGACGGTGATAACCACCGGGATAGGCATGCCCTGCTCAGCACTTTGCGTGTGCGCATTGAACGCCTTGCAGAAATCCATGATATTAACGCCATGCTGGCCCAGAGCCGGGCCCACTGGTGGGCTCGGATTCGCCTGACCGGCAGGCACCTGCAGCTTGATGTAAGCTGAAACTTTTTTAGCCATTAGCTCTTTCTCCTCGGGTTCAAGCGCCCGCCGACCTGCGACCGGGCTCCCCGTCTGTTGTCCACACAACGCCTTTCGGCGCTCTGCTCAATCTGCTGCAGCCAGATGCTGCCGCTACCTCAGGACTTCTCGACCTGATGAAATTCAAGCTCCACAGGTGTCGAGCGTCCAAAAATAAGAACCGCGACCTGCAGTCTGCTCTTGTCGTAGTTGACTTCTTCAACTACGCCATTGAAATCGTTAAACGGACCATCAATCACGCGTACCATCTCACCCGGCTCAAACAGCACTTTCGGCCTGGGCTTGTCTGTGCCTTCCTGAACTCGATTGAGGATTGCATCCGCTTCCCGCTCAGTAATCGGCGCAGGACGATCCGCGGTACCACCAATAAACCCAAGCACCTTGGGAACACCTTTGACCAGATGCCATGTTTCGTCCGTCATCTCCATTTCGACCAAAACGTAGCCCGGAAAAAATTTCCGATCGGAGCGCCGCTTCTGCCCTCCTTTCATTTCAACCACTTCCTCTGTCGGCACGAGCACATCGCCAAACATATCTTCCATGCCCGCGCGCTGTATCCGATCTTCCAGTGAGCGTTTAACCTGTTTTTCGAAGCCTGAGTAGGCATGCACCACGTACCATCGCTTGGCCATGACTCAGCCTCCTCCCAGCAATGTTCTGACCAGGGCACCCAACAACCAGTCGACACCAGCCAGGAAAAGGGAAATAAGGATGACAACGATAATCACCATCATGGATGTCTGAAGCGCTTCCTGGTGCGAGGGCCACACCACCTTCCGTCGCTCGATGTCAGCCTCTTTCAGGAAACGAAAGAAATCTGCACCACGCTCTGAACGGCTGGCCACCCAGGATGCAAGCCCAACTACGGCGAGCAAACCCACCACTCGAACGGGCGTGATCGCGAGATTCTCATAGTAATAATAACCGGCAATGCCGCCGATCAGGATGATAATCGATAGCAGCAGAAAAGCGCTTCCCCGCGCTGTTGCCTGACCTTTTTCAACTTTACTGTTCATGTGTCAGCCTGTCTGGTCCTCTATGTCCCGGTCCTGGCAGCAAAAGTGGCAGGCCAGGAGGGACTCGAACCCCCAACCTGCGGTTTTGGAGACCGCTGCTCTGCCAGTTGAGCTACTGGCCTATCTCTCCTGCTGCAGACCACAAAAGCTGACGCGTCATAATGACTGTCAGCTCCTGAGGTCAGACCTGCGAGCCTGCCGGCCCGCTGGCAACGTTATTTACTCGTGAATCTTGGCCACGACGCCGGCACCTACAGTACGACCACCCTCGCGAATGGCAAACCGCAGTCCCTCTTC
>CAXQNK010000002.1:0-28346 GCA_964225175.1 Candidatus Nitrosopumilus sp.
TGTGCCAGCGGGTCGGGTTGCCCCCTGGTATGGGGCGCGAAAACCACCTGGGGCTGACCCAGCAGGACCGCCTCGTGCGCCACTTGAGGCGCCAGTACCGGCTCCTGCGCAAATATGTTTTCTCCTCCGCACCGGGCGAGCCCCTGGCTGACCAGATGCGCCCCATTGAGCGTGAACAGGGGCTTTTCCGCAACCTGGTAAAAATAGCGTATTCGTAAATGAGCCGCATTGGTGCGCTCGAGGCTGAGCAGCTTTTGACGCACACTTTCGGCCGATTGAGGCGGCGGTCGTCCCGTGGCGGAGGCGATCTGCTCCAGCAGTGTAGCGATTCCTTCGGGGTGGAGGAGCTCCGTGCGCCATACGCGGAGTCCAAGCTGTTCAAGCCGGTCAAGCGCAGCACCGGGATTGCCTGATTCCCAGGCAATAATGAGGTCGGGCCGAAGCGCGAGAATGCGCTCAAGGTCGAATCGGAACGCATCGCCGATGCGCGCCACATCAAGCGCCGCGGCGGGGTAATTGCTGTATTCCGTGGCACCGACCAGCACCTCGCCGGCCCCGGCGTCATAGATCAGCTCAGCGAGGTGAGGGGCCAGCGCCACGACGCGTTGCGCGGGTTGCTGAAGAATCAGGGGCTGACCGCTTGCCTGGGGTAGGGCGATTTGCCCGAGACCTGGAGCAGGCGCGAGATACGCGATGGTCGCGAGGAATACAGCAAGCAATTCATCCCGGCAGCGCGGGCTCATGCAATAACGTCGACCAGCAGCAGTAGGGCGAGCACGGTGAGCCAAACCCCGAATAAGCGCCAGATAAGGTCCATGGCCTGTTTAAGGCTGGCGAGCGGGCCGTCCAGTTGATCCGCATAGCCGTCGCGTGCCGCGCGGCCACTGAGCACGATCTGGCATGCGCTGGCGAGCAGGAATCCGTTGTCCGTGGCGAACAGTCGATGCCCGCGTTCATCAATGTTTCTTTTCCAGGCGGTATAGACGGAATCAAAGTCGGTTGCGATTGCCAAGGACAGGGTCATCAACTGGGCAACTGGCCAATCGAGAACCTGGCGCAGGCGGCTGTAAAGGGCCATCTCCTCTTCTTCCAGTTGCAGGTCGCCTTCACTGAGGCGGTCCGCGATACGGTGAAGCATGGCGCCATAAATACCCAGCACGGCGAACCAGAATATGGTGCCGAACCAGCGCTGCAATGCTTCGCGAAATACAAACCTGACCGCTTGTTCCTGCTGGTTTGTTGTTTCATCACTGCCGGAGTCTTCCCCCAGAAGCTTGTTCACTGCCTCTTTCTGGGCTTCGTCTGAATCGGCGTGGGTAATGGCGTCGATATCACTGTCCAGGTCATGCGGTCCGAAGGTATACACCAGGACGGCCAGGGAGAGGATGAAGCTGCCAAGGACGCCAAGATCGAACACCGATACGATCAGCAGGTTAGCGCTGAAAAGAAGCAGCAAGGGAAGCCCGATCACGGCGATAAAGCTCACGAGATTCTGCCCGAAGGGAAGACTGCGGCAGCGTTCGCTGCACCACTCCGCCATGGGCTTCACCCACTCGAACCGGTGCAGACGGCCCAGATCCCTGATGAAGTAACACAGCGCAAATGCGATCAGGATTGAGATGATGGTCATCGGCTGTTTCCCGTTTGTGCTGTATGCTCAGCTCATCAACGAGTTTAGCACGCGCGGGATGCAATCACGGAGACTTGCGACCGCGATGGCGGCGGGTCAGTTCCTCCAGATCCCCGCCGCCTTGTTTCCGAAACCAGTCAGCCAACAGCCGAAAGGATATGGATACGGGTGAGGAGAGCAGGACTTCGCCCTGCCGGACTGATTCGGTCAGCTCTGAAACCGTAAACCACCGAACCTCCTCCAGTTCCTCGGAGGGCGCGTGATCCCGGCTCGCTGCCTCTGCGTAGAAGCCGCACATGGCGGAGGCTGGGAACGGCCAGGGCTGCGAGGAGACATAGCGGATATCAGACAGCCGGACCTGTGCCTCTTCGTATACTTCGCGAATAACGGCATCTTCGAGGCTCTCGCCGGGCTCGACAAAACCGGCCAGGGTGGAAAAGCGCTTCTTGGGCCAGTTGGGGTTGCGCCCTAACAAGCAGGCGTTCTTGTGGGTGACCAGCACGATGATGGCAGGATCTATCCTTGGAAAGGATTGGCGGGCACATTCCTCGTTGCTGCAGACCAACCGGTGTCCGGCGGACAAGAGCCGGTTTGGATTGCCGCACACACCACAAAATCGGTGGCGGTGTTGCCAGTAATGCAGTGCTTTGGCGTAGGCCAGGATCCCTGCGTGTTTTGCATCCATATCAATGGAGGCGCTCCTGAGGTTAGCGAACGTGGCATCGGGATGTTGCCTGATGACCTCTTCGCGCTGCCCGTCGGTGAGCGAGACGATGAAGTAGGTTCTTTTCTGGTCGGCCCCGAGCAATGTGGGCGGCTGCACGAAATGGTGGTCACTGAGCGATCCGGGCTGAAGGTGCACGGCCCGGCTGCCAGTGGCATCACTGGCCAAAAGATTGCGGCTGCGCCACATGGGCACCAGGCGGGCCTGCGGCTGTTGCAGGGCCTCACGGAGCCATGTCTCGTCGTCACGGTATTCGACGAGCCGATCGAGCCGGACCGAGGCGAAACGATTTTTTTGCGAGCGGGTAAAGTCGTCCCTGCTTAGGTTCATCTTGCGCCGGGTTCAAACTGAGAACGAAGAACCGCAACCGCAGGTTGTCGCCGCATTGGGATTTCGAATGACGAACTGGGCGCCCTGCAGGCTCTCGCTGTAGTCCACCTCGGCGCCGGCAAGGTATTGGAAACTGAGTGGATCAACCAGCAGCGTGACGCCTTCGCGGGTGAAACGCAGGTCGTCGGCCTCAGCGACCTCGTCGAATGAGAAGCCGTACTGGAACCCGGAGCAGCCCCCGCCCTGGATATAGACCCTCAGCTTGAGCTCCGGATTGCGTTCCTCCAGGATGAGCTCAAAGGCTTTCCTGGCCGCTGCCTCGGTAAATTCGATTGTCGGTTGAAGCGTGTTGTCATGCATGGGTCGCGAGTGTCACTTAGCGATGAATACAGACCCTAACTATGCGGTCTCGGGGCTGAATTTTCAATGGATGGACGGTGGCCGAGATCGTTCAACAAAAAAGCGGCCGAGGCCGCTTTGAGTTCACTGCTTGTTTGAATTGTTGTGCTTTATTGTCGTTGTATTCAGTAGAGCCCCCACTGAGGGTAGCGCCATTTATACTCGCGTATGACATGTGGGTCAAGTTCCGACGCGCCCCGCCGGGTGCTTCTCAAGCTTTGGCGAGGTCCCCGACCCATGCGCGCCCGGTATCGCCGAAAACGAGGAATTCAGGGTTCAGCAGGCTGCTTTTGGTGTTATATGCCAGGCGTTGGCCATCCATCGCGACCACGCGGCCTCCGGCCGCCTCCACCACCGCTTGTGCCGCCGCAGTATCCCACTCGCAGGTGGGGCCGAGCCGTGGATACAGATCGGCAGCACCCTCGGCCACCAGGCAGAATTTCAGTGAACTGCCCATGCTGACCATTTCATGGGGCCCAAGCGCCTCGAGACGTTGAGACAATTCCGGGTTGGCGTGGGAGCGACTGCCAACGACCCTCAGGGGGCTCTGCGCATCCGCGCAGACTTCGATGGCTGTCACCTGGTCCCCGTTTTGGCGCCAACAGCCCCGTTCGACGTGCCCGAAGTAGCTAATGTTTCGCACGGGTACATGAACGACGCCAAGAACAGGGTAGTGGTGTTGAATGAGAGCGATGTTGACGGTGAATTCGCCGTTTCGGTTGATGAATTCCTTGGTGCCGTCCAACGGGTCGATCAGCCAGTAGCTCTCCCACTGCTGACGTTGATCGAACGGAATCCTGGCCGATTCCTCTGAGAGTATCGGGATGTCGGGGGTCAACTGTTCCAGCGCTGCAACGATGACCCGGTGGCTGGCAAGGTCGGCCTGCGTCAATGGTGTGCGATCGTCCTTGAGGGAGACCTCAAAATCCTGGCTGTATACATCGAGTATGGCCTCGCCTGCTGCTTGGGCAATTGGCACCAAGGAGTCAAGATACGTGGCGTTTGTCATGAATTATTCTCACTTGCCATGAAGTCACGGGCAATATAAAGCGCTGCAATGGTGCGCCCTTCGGTGCAGTCTTCCCGATCACTCAGTGACTTCAGATCATTAAGGTCCCACGGCACGATCTCGAGTTCTTCGGGCTCGTCGCCCGGCAGTCGGCTGGGATACAGATCGCGAGCCAGCACGACATGCGTTACATGCGTCATGTAACCGGGTGCAAGGCTGAGGCGGTTGAGGAGCTGCAGGTCGCGCGCGGCGTAACCGGCCTCTTCCTGCAATTCTCTCTGCGCGGCATCAAGGATAAGCTCGTCTCTCTCCAGCCTGCCCTTGACCAGGCCGACCTCGTACTGGTGCAGGCCGGCAGCGTATTCCCTCACAAGCAACACGGTGCTGTCGTCCAGCATCGGAACCACGATGACAGCGCCGAGCCCCTTGCTGCGCAGACGTTCATAGGTTCGGCACTCACCATTGGAAAACTCCAGGTCAAGTTGCTCGACCTTGAAAAGATGTGCCGGGTCACGTTCTCTGCGCGCCTTGATTTTCGGTAATTTCGGCATCAACGAGCCTCGTTGAGCACTGACAAAAGGCGCCCGTGCAGTCGCCCGGGTGCAGCCAGAACCGAGCGGGTGTCATCACCCACCGGATTGCCATCGAGATCAGTGAAGACTCCGCCGGCCTCACTCACGATCAGGCTGACAGCGGCGATGTCGAGGATGTTGACTTCCGATTCGATCACGGCATCGAGTTGACCTGCTGCGAGACGGTGATAGTGGTAATAGTCCCCGTATCCGCGTGTTCTGCCCGCGCAAGCCAGGATCGTTCCCAGGGCCTGCCAGCGCGGGGAGCGGGCCAAGGACCCAATATTGCCCGTCGACAGGCTGGCACCTTCAATGGTTTCCTGCGTACTGACTTGCAGTGCCTCACCATTGAGCCAGGCCCCACCGCCACGGGTGGCCCAGGCCAACTCCCCCATGGCCGGGGCATTGGAGACGCCGACAATGATCTGGTCTCCATGCATTAGCGCGATCTGGGTAGAAAACATGCCGAAACCGCCCACGAAGCTCTTCGTGCCGTCGATCGGGTCGATCAGCCACCGATATTCACTGCCCGCCGATTGGCTGCCATACTCTTCGCCGATGATGCCGTGACCGGGAAACGCGTCGCTGAGGCGCTGGCGGATGATGCGCTCCGCCTCCTGGTCCGCAACGGTCACAGGCGTGAGGTCCGCTTTGATTTCAATTTCCAGCGTGCCCCCGTAGTAGTGGAGAATGCGTTCCTCGGCTTCGAGTGCTGCGGAACGGGCAATGTCCAGGAAGTGCGTGTAATCCATCAGCGGATGGAACCTCCCCAGCTCAGCCAATATTTGCCGTCCCGGAACTCACTGCCAATTTCTCGGAAAAACTCGTGCATGTCCTGGCGCCGTGGCGAGACCTCCGTGCCGACGGTAATTTCATAGTTGGCCATGTTCAGCCTGCCCGAACCTGTGAACCTGATATCGCTTGACTGTAGGGACCGAAACTCGAAGTCGATACCCTGCTGAGCGCCCTGTGCGGGCGTGAAGGTCATCTGCAGGCGGCCAAAAGACTCCTCTACCGCCCCTGTGATGCCTGCACCAGACCAGTCGATGCGCCCGGTGCCACTGCTTGGGAGTTCATCGATCAGTTCCAGTTCATCGATATCGAAATCCAGCTTGCCATCGAGATTAATCATCGGGAGGAACCGGCTGACATCTATCCACTTGGCTGGCAGAAAACCGCTCCCATCGCGGATGGTGTATTCGCCTTCCGGGGTCATGCTCAACCACATGTCGAAGTGATGCTCTGGCCCCTCACCATCCAGTTTCCAGCGCGTTTTCTGGGTGCTCCAGTCTTCAACTTCCTCAAGTTCCCAACCGACTTTGCCTAGGTCAAGGTCCCGATACTTGAAGTCGTCGACCTCACCATCCCAAACGGTGCCTTCGATCTCCTCGAGATCGATGCCAAGCTGCTCGGGTTGAGCCACCTTGACGACCAGGTCAGCAGGCATGCGCCAGACCACCAGGGCTCCTGCGCCAATCATGAGTAACAACGCAATCAGCCATTTACGCATGAGCGTTCACTCCCTTTGATTTCGAGTAAAAGATCATTACGGGCGAGGAGGTTTCGGCAGGAGAAATAAGGTTCATGTCACTTTACAGGACGATCGCTTGCAAGGGCTTGGCCGGGACTCCATGATACCAGACCAAGCTAGAGTGAACGGGGACTTTGACATCACACCGTCCCCCCTGCGTGATCACATTCAGGAGCCTTTGGCCAGTGGATGAAAACCAGCGATTAATCGAACGAGATCTCGCCGCGGTCTGGCACCCCACCACCCAGATGAAAGATCATGAGTGGTTGCCCATGCTGCCGATTCGACGCGGACGGGGCGTATGGCTGGAGGACATGGAGGGTCGGCAGTACCTGGACGCGATCAGTTCGTGGTGGGTGAACCTGTTCGGCCATGCTCACCCGGACATCAGCGATCGTGTTGCCGAGCAGGCAAGAACCCTTGAGCATGTCATTCTCGCCGGCGCGACCCATCCTTCCGCCGTGGAATTGGCGGAGCGCTTGGTCAAAGTGACGCCTGAGGGCCTGACCCGGGTGTTTTACGCCGACAGCGGTTCGAATGCCGTGGAAATCGCGCTCAAGATGAGTTTTCATTTCTGGCGAAATGAAGGTTTCCGCGAGCGCACGCGGTTTGTCGCTCTGAGCAACAGCTACCATGGCGAAACACTGGGCACGCTCAGCGTTGGCGATGTGGGTATTTTCAAAGAAACCTACACACCCCTGTTGCTGGAATCCCTGCTGGCGCCCAGCCCCGATTGCTTCAATGTCCCGCCGGACAGGTGGGATGAGCATGCCGAGAAACGTCTCCTGGAGATGGACGAACTGCTGACGCGCCACGCACACGAGGTGTGCGCGGTGATCATCGAGCCACTGGTTCAATGCGCGGGCGGAATGCGCATGTATCCACCTGCCTATATTTCCGGTCTTCGGGCATTGTGTGATCGCCACCAGGTGCATCTCATCGCTGACGAGATCGCTGTCGGTTTTGGGCGCACGGGCACCTTGTTCGCCTGTGAGCAGGCGGGCGTAGCGCCGGATTTCATGTGCCTGTCAAAGGGTTTGACCGGGGGGTATTTGCCGATGTCGGCGGTGCTGGCCGGTGAGCAGGTCTACGACGTGTTTTACGACGACTACACCAGCCTGCGGGGTTTTCTGCACTCTCACAGTTACACCGGCAATGCCCTGGCCTGCTCAGCAGCGTTGGCGACGTTGGATATATTCGAGCGAGAGCCCGTGCTTGAGAACAATCGCACGACGGCACAATACATGCGCCAGGCCGTGGCGCCCTTGGAGCAACATCCGCATGTCGGCGAGATTCGCCAGTGCGGGATGATTCTTGCGCTTGAAATGGTCGCCGATCGAGAGACCATGACGCCCTATCACTGGCGCGAGCGACGCGGCATGAGAGTCTATCAGCATGCCCTCGCCAACGGCGTGCTGCTCCGCCCGATCGGTAACGTAGTCTATTTCATGCCGCCTTATGTCATCCGACGTGAGGAGATTGATCAGATGGTGCAGGTTGCCTCGCAGGGTATTGATTTGGCGACCGGCAACTGATGCGTCTGTCTCGCCTGTTCGTATCCTTTCAGCTTGAGCCCGGAGACACCGCAAGGCTCGGGCCCCGGCAGGCGCACTACGTGGCAAGGGTGCTGAGGCTAAGGGCGCTCGACCCAGTCGTGCTGTTCAACGGGGACGGGTTCGATTACTCGGCCGTGATCACTCACGTCGACCGTGATCAAGTTCGGGTTCAGATCGAAACCCGCCTCCCGCTAACTAATGAATCGCCGTTAAGCGTCACACTGGTGCAAGGCATTAGCCGTGGCGAGCGGATGGACCACAGCTTGCAGAAAGCCACCGAATTAGGTGTTGCGGCCGTTCAGCCTGTGTTCAGTGAGCGCGTAACGCTGAGGTTATCGGGCAGTCGCCTGGAGCGGCGCATCCAACATTGGCAGGCTGTTGTCGAGTCGGCCTGCGAGCAATCGGGGCGCGCCCGGGTGCCCACCGTGCTGGCACCCATGGTTCTGAACGAGTGGCTGCTCCTTCCTGCTGCAGGCATCCGACTGGTTCTCGACCCTGCAGCGGAGCGCAGCATCACGGCGATGGACGTGAAAGCGGGGGAAATAGAACTGGTGGTAGGCCCCGAGGGCGGTTTGAGTCCCCTTGAGATCGAGGCGCTACTGAATTCGGGAGCTCAGGCGGCGCGCCTCGGGCCGCGCACGTTGCGCACCGAGACCGCCGGGGTGGCTGCATTGGCCGTGTTGCAGTCCATCGGCGGTGACCTCTGAGCCCCACCGTGGCACCCGGGCGGTGATTCAGTGGTCATAAACGGCAGCGGATACGGTTTGGGCCAGGGCCTTGAGATCGGGAATGATGGCCTCTTTATCCCCGACTTTGACTTCTTGAAAAATAACCGGGGAATCCAGCGTTTTTTCACAGTCTTCAAGGGCACTTTCCCTGAGGCTGTTGAGCTTGGGAAGCCCATTGATGAGGATGCCGATGTAGTACAGGCTGACATCCTCGCTCAATGATTTGACCACCAGAATCCTGCTGCTCGAGGATGCGGGATCGCGTCGCGCGATGTTGGTAAGTTCTGCGAAACTGATGACGGGCACCTGCCAGCTGTTCCACTCCATTTCACCCATAAGCCAGGCCGGGCCGTGTTCGTATTGAACCAGCGACTGGTAGCCAAGTACTTCGGTCACGACATTGTTGGGCAGCAGCAGCCAACGGCCCGGAATGGGCGCCATGATCGTACGGATGACGGGGTCAGTCTTGGTCATGGGTAGCCGCCTCTCTGAGTAGCTTTTTAACGGTGTCGACCAGATCGGTTTCTTTGTAAGGCTTGGTCAGGTAGGCGTTGGCACCTGCCTCCATGGCCCGATCCCGGTGTTTCTGTCCAGACCGCGAAGTAATCATGACGATGGGAATTGCCCGCAAGCGCGCATCGCTGCGGATATATTCCGCCAGCTGATAGCCATCCATGCGCGGCATTTCAATATCGAGCAGCATGACGTCCGGAACCCGTTCCTGTAGCTTATCGACAGCATCCTGACCGTCTTTTGCCGTGATGGCCTCGATATCCATACCCTCCAGCACACGCGAATTTACCTTGCGCATGGTGATCGAATCGTCCACCACCATCGCCGTGGTTCGGCTTGAAACCATGCGGACGGTTTGTTCGATGATCACCGGGCGAACATTGTGTAACAAGGCCTGGCGAATAATCGGGCCGGGATCCAGTATGAGCACTACTCGGCCATCGCCCAGCACGGTGCCACCGAGGATGCCCGGCACGCTGGTGATTTGTGCCCCAACCGGTTTGATGACCACTTCGCGATGGCCAAGGAGTTCCGGGACGCGGAAGGCGGCACGCTGTTCACCGGCCTTGATCATCAGCAGCGAAATGTTGTCATTGCCAAGCGCGCGGGAAGGCTCTCCCAGCAGGGGCTCGAGCTCCAGAACGGGATAGGATTCTTCGGCAAATTGATATGCTGGCTGCTCGGTTTTCACCAGGGCTTCGTAGTCGGCCGGGGTTATTCTTGCCACCCCTGCAACGCTGGTAAGCGGGATGAAATAACGCTGCTCCCCGGCAGTCACGCCAATGGCCTGCATCACGGCCAGTGTGAACGGTATGCGGATGACGAAGCGTGTGCCCTTGCCTTCATCTGAATTGATTTCAAGGGACCCGCCGATCTGCTTCACTTCGCTCGCGACGACGTCCATGCCAACGCCTCGCCCTGCGAGTCCGGTGACAGTCTCCGAGGTGGAGAAACCGCTGGTCAGGATCAGGTCGTATAGCTGTTGCGCTGGTGGATTGGATGACTCGTCAAGCAGGCCGCGTTCAATGGCGCGAAGGCGAATCGCCTCGCTGTTGATTCCCGCTCCGTCGTCTTCGATCCGAATTACGAATTCTGTGGCCTCAGACTCCACGGTCACCCTGATCATGCCCTCTGGGTCTTTGCCCGCTTTCTTGCGGGTGGCAGGGCTCTCGATGCCGTGGGCAATCGCGTTTCTCAGCATGTGCTCGAGTGGGCTGGTCATGTGTTCAAGGACGTTGCGGTCGAGATCGTCACTTGAGCCGGCCATGAGCAATTGAAGCTGGGCTTTCTTTTTGGTCTCCTTGCATGCCGTGCGGACCAGGCGCCGAAGCCTCGGCGCGATGGATCCGAAGGGCACCATGCGGGTCTGCATCAGGCCTTCCTGCAATTCCGTGCTCACGCGTGATTGCTGCACCAGCAAGGTGTCTGACTGGCGAGCCGTCTCAGAGAGAATCTCGCCCAGGTTCAGCAGGTCGGCCACTGATTCTGAAAGGCCGCGCGAGAGTTGCTGCATGGACGAGAAGCGATCCATTTCCAGGGGGTCAAACTCTTCGTCCGAGGACGCAGTCGTATCGCGGTACCGGGAGCGAATCTGTGCCTCCGTCTCCATGTCCAGCTTTCGGAACTGCTCCCGCAGACGTGCAATTGTCTCGTTAAATTCAGTCAAGTTGGCACGAACAGTGCTGACCTGACGTTCCAGGCGTGTTCTGAAAATGTTGATTTCGCCCGCCGATTTGATGAGCACGTCCAGCAAGTCTGCGTCCACCCGTATCTGGTTGGATTGCGACTCTTCGCTGGTCACCACGCTGACCTGGTCCGCATCAGGGATGTCCTTGAGCTCTCTCGGTTCCTCGGGTTCTGGCTCTATATCCGCTAGAGACTGTTCGAATGCGACCGCGCTAAGAACCTCAACCTGCTCCAGGAATGAGCTAAGCGCGCTTCCGGCTTCGGGTTGTTTGCCTCTAGCGACTTCTTCGACCCAGGTCAGAAGCTGATCGCAGCCTTGCTCCAGCGCCTCGACTGACTCGGTGGTGGGCTGGATTTCCTGCGCTGCGGTTCGTTCGAGCAGTTCTTCCATCGCGTGGGCGAGGTCGCCGATGGTAAGTAGCCCAGCCATGCGCGCACCGCCCTTGAGCGTGTGCACCTCGCGCTGAAGGTTCTGGATCAGGGGCAGGGTAAACAGGTTGTCCCGCCAGGTATTTAACAGGGAGTCGCACCGTCCAAGGACTTCGCGCGCTTCTTCGAGATATATGATCGTGATGTCATCATGGAGCGACGCGTCCTCGGCACCGGCACCCGCTGGGTCCTTGTCCTCATCATCCGGCAAACCCGCGCCCGGCTTTGCGGGCTGATCAGGGGTGGCGGGCTGCGTTTCAAACGAGTCATCCTCCGCCTCCTCCCTGGCGTGTTCCACGGCCTCGCGCGTAATGGGTTCTGAAGTCTCAAACCAGCCTTGCAGAGCTTCGAGTTGTGCGATGAGATCATCTTCGTCGCCATCAAATTCAGCATCTGCATCTCCTTCCAGCTGCTCTAGCCGGAATTGCAGATAAGCGAAACAGCTGCCCAGCGTCCACAGGGCATCCGGGTTGAAGGCCGTCTGATTGTCCCGTTGCACAAGCAATGCGGTTTCGAGGGCCTGGGCAACCTCGACGTCACGGCCCTTGGGGGACACGCTGAGCAGTTCGGCAATCTGATTCGCTGCTTGGACATGCTCCTCTGCGGCCTGGGTATTCCGATTCAGCGCAACCGCGTCAAGCAGTGTTTCAAGTATCGCCAGTTCGCTGGCAAATTCTTCTCGGTGCCGGGCAGTAAAATCCCCCTGTTCCTCCTCCTCTCCCGCAGTCTCGGCCGGGCGAGGCGTGGTGACTTCGGGCAGCATGCTGGCCAAATAACCCGGCAGTGCCTCATGGAGAGCGTGCCAGTCCGCCGGCTCGCCTTTGCCAATCAGCCCAGAGTGCTGACTGATGGCCTCCAGCGCGTCGTGTGTCAGCCCTGCTGTCTGGTTCATCAAGCGCTGTTTCAGCGCGGGTAAAGCGGCCTGGGCAAGGCGGACCATGGTAGCGGCATCAGCAAACCGCTGGATGCGTCCTTCCAGCATTGAATTGAGCATTTCCTCGATTTGCCAGCAGAAGTCACCCAGCTCAAGTGCGCCTACCATCCTGCCGCTGCCTTTAAGCGTGTGAAAAGCCCTGCGAACTTCGGTCAGGTGCCGCGGCTCATTCAGGTTGGAAAGCCAAAGGGGGAGATGCTCATTCAGATTCTCTGCAACCTCCTCATACTCCTCGAGGAAGATTTCCAGGAGCTCGGGGTCCAAAACCACAACTTCCTCGGACAATGACTCGGGCTCGTCGTGAGCGACCTCGCGCTCAGTTTCGAGGCTGTCCCCGGTCGGTGGCTCAGGCATATCGACTGCCTGGGCGTGTTCCTCCTCAGGCGTTGTTTCGGCGCCACGCAGGGCCTTCATCCGACCCTGCAGGATTTCTATGAATTGCCGTCCCTCGTCGCGCTGGTCTCTTTGCGCGGTAATGAACAGTTCCAATGCGGCCACGGCATCGGTGAAATTGATACGAACCGGATTCTCTTCCCTGGGATCGGACAGCATTTCACCCAGCCAGGACTCGCAGTGGTGCCGGAGGCGGTCCATCTGCACAACAACTTCTTCGAACCCTCCGATCAGCTTCAGTGCGCCGGTCACGTGTTCCAATGGTGTTTGCACATCCGTCGAAAATTCACCGTCAAGCCTCTTGCGAGCTCTGTCCTCGAATTGCTGAATGCTTTTCAAGGCTTCGTTCAATGCGATGGACTTGATCTTCTGGAATTCATGTGCCGCAAGTTCAGTGTGACCACTGGCTTTATCGATCACGGGCTGGCCCAGGCTTTCGACCTGGGCGGCAACCTCCGATTCAACGATAAGCAGGTGCTCGGCCAGCGTCATCAAAGTGTCTGAATCGACGCCTGTTTCGGCGCTGGTGCTCGCCTCATAAACCGAGATCAGCCCACGCACAATGCTGGCCGTGTTGCCAAGGCCGAGCATCAACAGGGTGTCCTGCAGTCGGGCCAGGGCCTCCCGGCACTGCTTTTTTTTGCTCGACTCAAGCTCGTCTTCCTGAAGATGCAGGTCCAGGGTGTCCTTAATCAGCGTCAATTCATCCTTGACCGCGATGCCCAGTGCCTCGTACATCTGACGATCCTTGCCTGTGACGACACCCCTGGCTTTGAGCAAGGCGGCCTGGTCTGGCAGGAAATCCTTGAGAGAAAATCGGCGACGCAGCAGATCGATTCGACGATGGCCTGCTTTCGCGCTGGCTGCGCGATAGAGCAGCGCATGGCTCAGTGCATTGCTGGCCTTTACGCTGACGGCGGATTCACCTTCCTCGCCCAGGCTCTTCAGGCACAGTTCGAGGCGGGAGAGCACTCGACGCATATGTCGGTCATTGGCGATGCGCTTATCTTCGATCCCGCCAATTATTTCCGAGGCGATCCACCACAGGCGCAACAGGTCCTTGCGCTGCAGAGTGTGCAGCATTGCCTCGCATACGCCGCGAAGCGGAGAAAGCGCGCTGAGCATGCCTTGGTCTTGCAGCCAGTCATGCAGGCCGGCATCAAATTGCAGATGCAATTTCTTGAACGCCTCCGGGGTTGATTCCTCGCCGGCTTCGATGGCATCGAGTTCCGGGATTTCAATGTCCAGAGGTGGAGAAAACAATGCAGCTTCCTGCAGTACGGGGGCCCGCCGCGCCTCACGCAGTGCGTTGATTGTCGGCATCAGCAGCAGGGGAAGATCAGGTAAGCCCGACTGCAGGCGATCGAGATAAGCAGGCAGTACGACCAGGGCTTCCATGGCTGCATTGAATGCGACCTCACGTCTCGCCGGACTTGCCTCGTGGATTTCCTCGCACGCCAGGGCGAGGTCCCCGGTCAGCGTCGCAGCGCCGTGGATGTTCATGAAACGCAGCGTATGGTGCAGAGTGTCGGCACGTTGAGCGAGCTCTTTCAGAGCATTCTCATGAACATCCTTGACGCTGGCGAGATGCTCCACCTGAGCTGAAAGCTGTGCAATCAGCGTGTCCAGGTCGTCTCGAACCCATGGCAGGAATGATCCAGGATGACGGTTGCTCGCTGTCACGTGACGGGGCACGCCTCTGAATTGACGTCGGACGGAAGCGGGGGCAGTTTCATGTCTTATTCCCCATCGTCCTTGCGGCCTCTCTCACTCTCAGACTTGGCCTCGGTGTCAGGAAGTTTGAAATCGCTCACCGATTCCCTTAGCTGCAGGACCAGTTGCGCCAACTCGTCGATGGTCTCGGCATTTTGCCGGCTGCCGGTTGAGTTCTGGGCGGATACATCACGCACACCCTGCATCAATTCAGAGATTCGGTTAGCTGCCGCTGATTGAGCGGTCGCCTCGCCGGAAATTTCCTGAATCAGGGTCGCCAATTCCTTGGAGACCGCTTCGATTTTCTGTAGTGCTGCGCCGGCATCTTCGGCAAGGTGGGCGCCTCTGACGACTTCGCTGGTCGTGGACTCCATCGAATGGACAGCCTCGGCCGTGTCGGTTTGAATGGTCTGAACCAGTGACTCGATCCGTCGCGTTGCTTGCGTGGCGCTTTCGGCCAACTCCTGAACTTGGTCGGCAACCATGGCGAAACCTTTACCGGCGCCGCCTGCTGACGCCGCCTGGATGGCTGCATTGAGGGCGAGCACATTGGTCTGCTCCGCGATGCCATTGATGAGGCCGACGATGTCACCGATCTCCTGCGAGGACTCGCCCAATCGCTTGATGCGCTTGGATGTTTCCTGAATCTGGTCACGAATCAGATCCATGCCCGCGATGGTCTCCCGCACCCTGACGCCACCGCTGTGGGCAATTTCCAGTGATTTTCCTGCGACTTCGGTGGATTGCTCGGACCGCCGCGACATCGAGTCGAAAACCATGACCATGTTATGTACGTCGGCATTCGCAGAATCCATCTGGGCGGACTGCTCTTCCGCCGCAGCTGCCATCTCGGCCGCGGCAGCTCGTGTGCTCTCGGCGCTGGACGCAACAGCGTGGGCGGTCTGATTGATACCCACGACGATTTCGCGCAGCCGCTTCACTGCGTAGTTTATGGCTTTGGCAATCTCCCCGGTGGATTCCTCCTTGGCATTGGCCTTCACCGTCAGGTCACCATCTGCGACAGCAGCCAGCTCGTCCAGCAATTGTTTGATGGCTTTTTGAGTTGCCGCGTCGCGCCCCATAGCGATCTCCGCGCGCTGCCGCTCTGATCGAACCACTGAGCGAATGAGAAAGACGACCACCCCGAAGAGCAAAACCAGGCCTGCCAGCCCGCTGGGAAGCGAGGGCCAGGTTTCGAATTGAGTCACTAACTCCAGCCAGGGTTGATCCTGTTGCGTATTTTTTGCGAGCAGGGAAAATGTGATTGCCACGTAAGCGCTCAGCAGTACGAGCAGTGAAATGGGCAGTCTCAGGTTAAGAGTTTTTGCCGCTTGCTTTGTTTTCTTTTTCTTTGCCATTGAGAGTCTACGCGCTGCTCTCAGGCGAGCGCGCCGTTCAGAAAATCTGCCGTGGTGAATAAAATATCGAGATCCAGTTCCTGCCAGCTTTCCGATCCGGAGCGGTGCTGGCGCTTGATGTAGTCGCTCAGCTTGGAGCCGGCGGGCAGCCGCGCTCGGCTGGTATCGCCCTCGACGAAGTTCCGCTGGCCAAAGACTTCATCCACAAGCAGCCCGACGGGTCTGCCGCGAAGCGTAGCGAGCAGCAAGCGCGATCGCATGGTCACCTTGGCCTGGCTGCCCAGCAGGAACCAAGCAAGATCGACAATCGTGACGAGGTCGCCTCGCACGTTCGCCAGGCCGAGTATCCAGGGTTTCGTTCCGGGCACTGGCGTGAAGGCAGGTAAGGGCAGGAATTCGTGGACCCTGTCCACGCTGCAGGTCAGGCGATGATCGCCAATAGTGAAAATCACGCCGGCAGATTCACCAAAGGCCTGTTCTCCGCCGCCTCTGCCCGGCTCGAAGGCTCCCGCCTGTTCCTCGTATTCGAGCAGTTTCTGGAATGCTGTGTCTGGCGAAGTCATGGTGTCTTCACCCGCCATTCGGCCGGTGACCTCAAAAAGCCTGGTTAATAAATACCGGTCATGCGCAATGTTGCCCGATGGCCGCTAACAGTTCTTCCCGGGTAAAGGGTTTGGTCAGGTAGAGGTCGGAACCCACGACCCGGCCCCTGGCCTTATCGAATAGCCCATCCTTACTGGTGAGCATAATCACCGGCGTTTTGCAGTACTCTTCGTTGTTCTTGATGATGGCCGTTGTCTGATATCCGTCCAGCCTGGGCATCATCACATCGACGAGAATAACGTCGGGTTGATGCGAAGATATCTTCGAGAGCGCCTCAAACCCGTTTTCTGCCGTAATCACTTCAAACCCCTCACTGGCAAGCATGGATTCTGCCGAGCGTCTGATGGTTGCGCTGTCATCCACGAGCAAAACGCAGGTTTGCTTTTGGTCCTGGGGGTCCAATTGGTCGGTCGCTGAGTTCTGGTTCATTAGTCTTCCCTGCCTCTTCGCAGCCACCCATCCCACCGCGGCTGATTTTATACACGGCATCCCGCTGTGATTTTTTATGTCCTCCTAGTCTACCGCCTGCACCTGATCGACACCAGAAAATGTCGTTGAAAATTTTTATTAAATATCTGGGGTGCCGGTGATCATCATCTTCTTGAATTTCCAAGTGCTGGCGCGATTCTGCGTCGAGCGGGATAATAGGGCAGCACAGGACGCCCCGACCATGAAAGCAGCGCGCGCGCAGACCAGCAAAAAAATCCGGACCGGAGTGGTCATGGACCCTATTTCCGGAATCAACATTCGCAAGGATTCGACCTTCGCGATGATGCTGGAGTCTCAGGCTCGGGAGCACGAGCTCGTGTATATGGAACCTGCTGATCTGCGCGTCGAGGACGGGGTTCCCATGGCAGCGATGCAGCGGATCAGGGTGTGGGATGATGCAGAGCGTTGGTTCGAGATTGAAGCCACCGAACACGCCCCTCTGACTGATCTGGATATGATTCTGATGCGGCGCGATCCGCCCTTTGACCTCGATTATGTCTACCTCACCTACATCCTCGAGCTCGCGGAACGAGGGGGTGTGTTGGTCATTAACAGGCCCCAGAGTCTGCGCGATGCCAATGAGAAATTTTTCATCAGTCTCTTCCCGCAGTGCTGTGTTCCAGTCCTCATAAGCCGCAGTGCCTCGGACATCAGGAAATTCGTGGAGTCACACGGCCTGTGCGTGGTGAAACCGCTGGACGGAATGGGTGGTGATTCGATTTTTCAGGTGGCAGCTGATGATCCGAACAGAAACGTCATTCTCGAATCCATCACGCTCAATGAACAACGCCTGGTGATGGCCCAGAAGTACATCCCCGAAATCAGTCAAGGCGACAAGCGCATCCTTGTGGTCGATGGTGAGCCTGTGCCCTATGCTCTTGCGCGCTTCGCCGGGGCAGGAGATTTCAGGGGTAACCTGGCCAAGGGCGGGCGAGGTGAAGGTGTGCCCCTGTCAGACAGGGACCGCTGGATCGTTAGTGAAGTTGCTCCGGAGCTGAAAAGCAGGGGCATACTGTTTGCCGGCCTGGACGTCATTGGTGACTGGTTAACTGAAGTGAATGTCACCAGCCCCACTTGCATTCGCGAATTGGACGCCCAGTATGGTCTGAATATCGCTGCGACGATGTTTGAAGCAGCCGAGCGAAAACTGGGAAGAAAATGACAGGGCGGCCCGGTCTGAGAGACCCCTTGTTCGTCAGCATGTTGCTGGCCCTTGTCCTGCACGCTCTCGTGTTGCTTGGGCTCGGGTTCATCATGCGGCTTGATCCACTCGACACTGCCGCAGAAACTCTCGATGTCGTCCTGGTGAATTTCAGCTCCGAGGAGGCCCCTGAAGAGGCGGATTTTCTCGCTCAGGCCAATCAGCAGGGCGGGGCGAACAGCCAGGAGGTCGAGCGTCCCGCCCAGGAACTGAGCAGTATTCTTCCCAGCGCCGGTGACGGGTTCATGCCAGTCAGCTCGGAAGAAGTTTCTGCACCGCAAACTCCCGAGAGCCGAGAGCAGATTGTCAGCACGGGAGACGAGCAAATCGTACCCGATCAGACGCAGGTCGAGCAGCCTGAGACTTCCAGGCCCACAATGGCCGAGCTCATGCGACAACGAATGCAGGTGGCGGAGTTACAGGCTCAGCTGGAGCGAGAGCGAGCGTTCGAGTCGCGGCTCAAACGGCGTCGCTTTATATCCGCCAATACCCGCGAATACGAGTTTGCCAGCTACATGCAGGCCTGGGTCAGCAAGGTTGAGCGGGTGGGTAACCTCAATTACCCCCCGGAGATTCGGCGCCGCCGCCTGGTGGGGGATCTTCTGCTGACGGTGGGCATCAACCATGATGGCAGTGTGGAAAGCATCAACGTAAAGCGCAGTTCAGGCATGCAGGAGCTCGATGATGCAGCAATTCGTATCGTTCGCCTGGCCGCGCCGTTCGCTCCGCTGCCCGCAAATATCAATTCACAACTCGACGTGCTGCACATCACGCGAACCTGGAAATTCTCGACCGGTCTGAGTTCACGGTAGATTTCTCAATCGGGTCGGCAAGTGCCGCACAGGCTTGACTTGCTTCAGACCAATGCCCAGATTAGAGGTATGACCGAACAGATCGACACCACGTTACAAGGCTACCTGGATCAGCAATTGCTGATTGCCATGCCGAGCATGCTTGATCCCAACTTTGAACGCAGCGTGACCTTGCTGTGCCAGCATTCCGAAGAAGGGGCCATCGGCATCACCATTAACAGGCTGTCCCGGTTTTCGCTGGGGGAGATATTTGCGCAGCTTGATATTCCTTGCGCGGATGAACAGCTCAGCACGCGGGCCGTGTTGGAAGGTGGACCGGTCAGCGTTGACCGTGGGTTTGTCGTACACACACCCATGGAAGGCTATGAATCAAGCCTGCAGCTCAACGATGACATCATGGTGACCACCTCGCGCGACATACTCGCCGCAATCGCCGAAGGAAACGGGCCGGAGCGGTTCGTGGTTGCACTGGGTTATGCCGGTTGGGGCGATGGTCAACTTGAATCCGAGATGCGGGAGAATGCCTGGCTGTCGGCTCCGCTGGACACGGCCATCGTGTTCGATCTTCCTCTCCGCGACCGATGGCAGCGGGCCGTCGCGCAGCTGGGTGTTGGTGTGGTCAACCTGCACGGCGCAGGTGGCCATGCCTGAATCCGAGGCGCCGAAGGGCACGCTGCTCGGCTTCGATTTCGGCCTCAGGCGCGTGGGTGTGGCGGTCGGCCAGACCCAGACCCACACGGCTTCTGTCCTGGTCACCCTGGTCAATACCGTGGCGTTGCTGGAAGAGGTGGATGAGCTCATCAGGCAATGGCGGCCGGCCGGGCTGGTGGTTGGTTTGCCTCTGGACAGCGAAGGTCATGAAACGCAAATGTCACGCCAGGCGCGCCAGTTCGGAGCGTCGCTGGCTGATCGCTATCAGCTGCCTGTCCTGTTTGAGGACGAGCGTTTGAGTTCCCAGGCGGTTGACCAAACATTCGCGGACCAGCGCGCTGCAGGCATTCGTCGCAAAAAAGACTCCCGGCTCAAAGATGCGATGGCGGCTCAACTCATTCTGCAAAACTGGTTACAATCCCAAGCAATTGGCTAAGCCGACCTGGTGACCGGGAGCACGGACAATGAGCGAACCCTTGGATCACTTATTGGATATTGCCTCGCTGGACGATGGGCAGCTTCGCGCATTGCTTGAGCGCTCTGCTGAGATCAAAATGCATCCCGAAAGATTTAGCGCAAGGCATGCCGGGCGAATGCTGATCAATCTGTTCTACGAGCCAAGCACCCGCACCCGCGTGTCCTTCGAGATTGCAGCCAAGCGCTTGGGCCTTGACGTGGTTAACTTCAGCACGGTGACCAGTTCCGTCGTCAAAGGCGAGATTCTGGCGGATTCATTTCAAACACTCGCCGCAATGGGTCCGGATGTCGTTGTTGTCCGACATTCAGAGGATGGTGCGCCCAGTCAGTTGGCGGATATTGCGCCGCCGGGCGTTCATGTTGTGAATGCGGGTGACGGGTGCCGGGCGCACCCCACCCAGGCCCTGCTGGACGCTTTCACGCTGAGTCAACATTTCGGGCGCTTCGCGGATTTGCGAGTGGTCATTGCCGGAGACCTGCATCATTCCCGAGTGACCCGCTCAAATGTCGAGATACTGCGCCGCCTGGGAGTGGCTGAAATTCGCCTCGCTGCGCCCCAGGCCCTACTCCCGGATTCTAAAACTGCCGTCGGCACCGAGTTGCACGACGACCTGGATGCGGCGGTGGAAGGTGCGGACGTGGTGATGATGCTCCGCATTCAGCACGAACGTCTCGAGGACATCGAGTTGCCCGATGCCGCCCAATATCACCGCCATTGGGGCTTGACGGCCGAGCGATTGCGACGGGCCGCCCCCGGTTGCAAGGTGATGCATCCGGGGCCAATGAATCGCGGCGTGGAGATTGCGGGAGAGGTTGCTGATGGGCCACAGTCACTGATTCTGGATCAGGTTCGTAACGGTGTATTCATGCGCATGGCGATAATCATGCTGCTTCTTGAGGGCCCGGAGATCAAATCCGGAGACGCGATTTAGTGTCGGGAAATCAACCGCAGGGCAACCCCAGCGCCCGCCGTTCCGTGCGCAGTTTCGTCCTGCGAAAGGGACGACTTACCCCTGCTCAGAAACAGGCCCTGGACAGATTGTGGCCCCGCTACGGGATCGACTCATCAAGCACGCTGCTGGACCTGGAGGCGGTGTTTGGTTGCATTGCGCCCTTGACGGTGGAAATCGGTTTCGGCAATGGGGATGCGCTCGCTGAGTTAGCCCAATTGACGCCCCAAGAGCATTTCATCGGTATCGAGGTCCATCCGCCGGGCATCGGCCACCTGTTGCGTCTGCTGGAGTCCCGCCAGCTAGAGAATGTCCGCGTGGCCAGCGGAGACGCCGTTGGATTCATCGAGGAGCGCCTTGCAGATGCCGCGGTCGCGGGCTTCCGGGTGTGGTTTCCTGATCCATGGCCTAAAAAACGTCACCACAAACGGCGCCTGATCCAGCCGGGGTTCGTTCAGCTCCTGGTCAAAAAACTGCAGCCGGGCGGAGTGATTCACCTGGCGACCGATTGGGCTCCATATGCGGAGCACATGCTGGAGGTCTTATCAGCGGAATCAGGTTTGCGTAACCTGTCCGGCTCCGACGACTTTTGCGAGCGGCCGGATTGGCGTCCATTGACGCGCTTTGAGTGCCGCGGAGAGCGGTTGGGTCATGAAACCCGTGATTTGCTGTTCGAAAAACGAGAGGAATTTCATCCGGATTCCCGACAGACCTAGAGGTGGGTCAGTTATCCTTCGCGGCTTGTGCTGGCGGCTTGAAGGTAAAATTCATTGAAGCCGCGCCGCTTGCAATACAATCCAGACTTAGAGGTTTTTGAAAATTTCTCAGAACAGGGCAAGAGGAACGTGGAAACAGGACTTACGCTAAACCTTGATATGATGCTGACCCTGACCGTTTTGGTCGCCACCATCCTCCTGTTTGTATTCGAAGTCGTTCGGGTCGATATCGTTGCTGTGTGTGTCATGGTGCTCCTGGGTTTGCTGGGTCTGGTGCCGGGGCCGGAATTGTTCGACGGCTTCGCGTCCAATGCGGTGATTTCCATCATTGCGGTGATGATCCTGGGCGCTGGCCTGGATCGAACGGGTGTGATGTCACTGGTTGCCAAGTTCATTCTCCACACTGGAGGGCGAACGGTTCGGCGGATTGTGCCACTAACTTCGGGAATGGTCGGTGGTATCTCAGGGATCATGCAGAATGTGGGCGCAACCGCACTGTTTCTGCCCGTGGTATCGCGCATTTCGGGGCGGACCGAGATTCCCCTGTCGCAGTTGCTGATGCCGCTCGGTTTCTGCGCCATCATGGGTGGCACACTGACCATGGTCGGGTCATCGCCGCTGATCCTGCTCAACGACTTGATCGCGGCATCCAACGAATCCTTGCCTCCGGGTGCACAAACCATGGAGGCATTCCATTTGTTCGATGTCACGCTCATCGGGCTCGCGTTGCTGGCCTCGGGGATTCTTTATTTCCTGTTCCTTGGCAAGTGGCTCTTGCCCGCAAGCAGCCAAAATTCGCAACCCGCGCCAGCGCGCACCAAAAACTATTTCAAGGATGTGTATGGCATTGAGGGAGACGTCTTCGAGTTACTGGTCACCGTGGACAGCCCGATGGTGGGAATGACTGTCGGCGAAGTTGAGCAGCTGCCGGGCGCCCCGCGATTGCTGGGTATCCGCAATACCGAGGAGCCGCGCCTCGCCCCGCCTTCTGATGAAATGATCTGGGTGGGCACGGTGCTGGGCGTGATGGGTACCCGTGACATGGTCGGCCGGTTCGCCCTCGACAACCTGTGCCGCGTGCAGCCTCACCTGAGAACCTTCGGCGGGCTGTTCAACCCCAGCCGCGGCGGTATTTCCGAAGTGGTGATTCCGCCTGGCTCAAAGCTGGTCGGGCAGACCATTGGTGAGGCAAGGCTGAGGAAACGTTATGGCATCAGCGTCCTGGCCATCAACCGAAGAGGCGAGATTCTCACGGAAGGTTTGCGCGAACAGACCGTCGAGACCGGAGACTGCCTGGTCA
This sequence comes from Candidatus Nitrosopumilus sp., assembly GCA_964225175.1. Lineage (GTDB taxonomy): Bacteria > Pseudomonadota > Gammaproteobacteria > Xanthomonadales > SZUA-36 > WTJD01. The sequence continues at coordinate 22,705 of CAXQNK010000002.1, forward strand.
GCCACAGCACCTGGCGTGACCTTTCCGCTGTTCAGAGAGAGCGTGACTTCATCGTGGTCACGGAAATCCCCAAGGAAGTGCCGCGGCCACAAAAGGTCAGGCCAGCATTGCTGTTTTTTGCGATTTCCATCAGCATGATCATTTTCACCGACTTCCGTCTGTCCATCGCGCTTTTGGTAGGCGCACTCGGCATGGTATTGTCGGGCGTGCTGAGCATGGATGAAGCCTATGACTCGGTGAGTTGGAAAACGGTATTTCTTTTGGCCAGCCTGATTCCCCTCGGACAGGCGATGGAGCGCACCGGAACAGCCGCATGGATCGCGCAGGAGGCCTTGGCCATCCTTGGTCATTTGCCGGATATCGCGATTCAGATCATGCTGGCGGTTCTGGCCACCGCGTTTTCGCTCGTGATGTCCAACGTCGGTGCAACCACCATACTTGTGCCGATCGCAATCAGTATTGCACTCTCGACCGGGGCCAACCCGGTGATGTACGCCCTCATCATCGCGCTGTCGACATCCAATGCGTTTATCCTGCCGACCCACCAGGTGAATGCGCTCATCATGGGGCCGGGCGGTTACACTGTTGCAGATTTCATCAAGGCAGGCACCGGGATGACACTGGTCTTCCTGGTGGTGATGCTGACGATGGTGAATTGGGTGTTTTGAGCCGGGACTTGTCCCGATCAGTCGCCGGCCCACCAGATGTCCTCGTCGCGAAGTTCTATCGTAACGGCGGAGAGCTGTGCGCCCCGGCATGGCCCACTGATGCATGTCCCGGTCTCAATATCGAAACAGGCGCCATGATGGGGGCACATCAACTCTCCGGCTTTGTTGAAAATGAACTCCCCTGGAGCCAGTGCGAGTGATCGGCCCTGGTGAGGGCAGACATCGAGGTAAGCTCGAAAGCCGTTTTCGATTCGCAGCAGGAGAATTCTTTGGACGGCCGGTTTTGCGGGTATGACGCATTCGATTGCGTTATTCTCGGGTACATCGCGGATTGCACAGAGTTTCTGGGTCATTGAGTCCGCATGCGGAAGACCGCATGTCATAAGGCAAAGGAAAAAGAGAAATCGCATGCCATTGTACATCAGCCCCCCACCATCCAACCCTTTGTTTCGGGCGCTCATGGCCGTCATTGGCCTCGTCGTCATGGTGGGCGCTTTCATGTTTGGTCTCGCCGCGCTGTTGGTGCTACTGGCAGTCGGCCTGGTCGCGGGCATTGTTGTTTGGTTGCGACTGGCCTGGATTCAGCGTCAGCTTCGACGTGAAGGTATTGAAATGCCCGGGTTCGAAAAACAGGCGCAGCACGAGGACGCCCAGGTGATAGAAGCCGAATACGTCGTGGTGGAACGGCACTCGGAGGGCAGGGACTAACGCTCCAGCTTGAATTTGGCTTTACCCTGTCTATGCTTAGAGAAGGCAAGTAGGGGTTCGGAAACATGACGGCAATCTCCGGAATTATCGAAGACAAGGGCACTCTGGTGCTTTCTGTAGACGAGGACACTACGGTCTTCAACGCCATCAGCCTGATGGCGGAAGTCAATGTGGGCGCGGTGCTGGTTAAAAATGAAAATGAACTGGCTGGCATTTTCACCGAGCGAGATTACCTCCAGAAAATCGCTCTCAAATCACTTGATTCCCGCAAGACCCCCGTGAAAAAAGTCATGTCCCACCCGGTCATCACCGCCTCACCCGGGGATTCCGTTCAGCAATGTATGGAAGTCATGACTCGCTGTCGTTGCCGGCATTTGCCCGTCGTCGATCACAATGATGAACTACTGGGTATCGTTTCCATCGGCGACCTGGTGAAGAACCTGCTCATGGAAAAGGAATTCGAGGTTCAGCAGCTGAGCGGATATATTGCGGGGAGTTACTGACCGCTGCACAGGGGCCGAGTGCTAATCACGGGAGTCTGGCTTGGGGGGACGTTTGACCGAAGCCATCACGGACTCCTCGGTCTTCTCGAGTAAACCATCGAGCGAGTCAAGCCCGTTCCGGGACGAATCATGACTGTGGTGACCGAACAGGTTGATCCATGCCTCGGTTTTGCGGCCGATTTCGATCACGCTCCGGAAAGGTCCGTCAGGCCGGTCGCCGCCAAATAGCAGTCCCAGGAGTGTTGCAGCGAGCGATACCGGGACAAGGACCACATCGCGAAAACCATCGACCATCAGCTTCAGCTGGAAAACCACGGATTCACGCACCAATTTCACGCGTGAATTCCGATCTGACTCGTTCATTCCTTGCCCTCGCGTTACACTGCGCACAGCATAGGGTTTGGAGTCAAAAAATGAAATACCTGCACACCATGGTGCGCGTTACGGATCTCGACGAGTCGCTGGATTTTTATTGTAACCATTTGGGCTTACGTGAAATTCGACGGCGGGATAGTACGGGTGGCCGGTTCACGCTGGTATTTCTTGCCGCGCCCGGTGACGAAAATGCGCAGGTGGAGCTGACCCACAACTGGGACCATGAAACGCTGCAAGGCGGTCGGAATTTTGGCCACCTTGCTTACGAAGTAGACGATATCTACGCGTTGTGCCAGCGGTTGGGTGATGCCGGCATCACGATCAATCGACCACCACGTGATGGTCGAATGGCCTTTGTGCGATCCCCGGATGGAATATCAATTGAATTGCTTCAGCGTGGCGAAGCTCTGCCCCCACGCGAACCCTGGGCGTCCATGCCTAACTCAGGCAGCTGGTAATCGCCTGCGCAAAATTGTCAGGACGTCTCGAAGTTTCGAGGTATGGAACGAATCGGGCCCAACCAGCAGGTCGGGCGCAATAGGCTCGATACATCCGGATCGGCGAATTCTTTCCTGAAGATGATTTGCGGGCTACCCGGCACCACGATTCGTGCGAGGAACACGCGCCATCGATGTAGCATGCGCACAAACCATATGGGGACTCAATGCACAGGCAATGGATTCTCGGATGATTCAGCGTACAGGGGGTGCAATTAAGCGCCTGGTCAAGTAAACTTATCTTTTAATCTTTATGGAAAGATATATTAATCGGAAAAGGTGTCGTGATGAGTCAATATTTATTCACATCAGAGTCAGTGGCCGCCGGTCATCCGGACAAAGTGGCGGACCAGATTTCTGACGCCGTGCTGGACGCAATTCTTGCCCAGGATAAAAGTGCGCACGTGGCGTGTGAGACTTTTGTCAAAACGGGCGTAGCCATCATCGGTGGTGAAATTACGACGAACGCGTGGGTGGATCTGGAAGAATTGATCCGCCGGGTGATATGCGACATCGGCTATACCTCCTCGGATGTGGGCTTCGATGGCAATACCTGTGGTGTGATTAACATCATCGGAAAGCAGTCGCCTGACATCAATCAAGGCGTGAGCCGGGAACGTGCGGAAGACCAGGGTGCAGGGGACCAGGGTTTGATGTTTGGTTACGCAACTGATGAGACCGACGTGCTGATGCCCGCGCCCATCTATTACGCGCACGAACTGGTCAAGCGCCAAAACGAGGTCCGGACCACTCACGCTGACGGACAGCGCCACTTGCGACCCGACGCGAAAAGCCAGGTCACCTTCAGGTATGAAGACGGTCGCCCGGTGGGTATCGATGCTGTGGTGCTCTCCTCGCAGCACAGCCCGGACTCAAACGCAGAGACCCTGCGCGAACTCATAATGGAAGAGATCATCAAGCCGGTGCTGCCCTCAAGCTGGCTGAACGGAGACACCAAATATCACATCAACCCAACAGGACGATTCGAGATCGGCGGTCCGGTTGGCGACGCAGGTTTGACCGGCAGGAAAATCATCGTCGACACCTACGGCGGAATGGCGCGCCACGGCGGCGGTGCCTTCTCTGGCAAGGATCCATCCAAGGTCGACCGGTCTGCCGCATATGCAGCCCGCTATGTCGCCAAAAACATCGTGGCCGCGGGGCTGGCCGCTCGCGCCGAAATCCAGGTCAGTTACGCCATCGGTGTGGCAGAGCCGACCTCGATCACAGTGGACACCTTCGGTACGGAGCAGATTCCCGTAAGTAAGATTGAGCAAATCGTGAGGCAGGAATTTGACCTTCGTCCCTACAGCATCATCCAGATGCTTGACCTGATCCAACCCATCTACCGGCCCTTGTCAGCATATGGTCACATGGGCCGTGAGGACCTCGGCGTGAATTGGGAGAAGACGGATCGGGTTGAAGCGCTGAGAGCGGCAGCTGGACTGAACTGATTGTCAAACGAGCCTCCGTCGAGGAGCGTTGCGACCCGGTGGACCAGCAGCCGGGCCAGGCTCGACGGGAGGTTCCGGAAATAACCGCGCTCGATCTATTGTTAGGAGTGTAGAGAAAATGAGTGCAGCTATAGAAGAACTGAAGACATCGGACTACTACGTAGCGGATATTACTGAGGCAGATTTCGGGCGTCGTGAAATTGCCATTGCAGAGACCGAGATGCCCGGCCTCATGGACATTCGTTCCGAGTATGAAGAAGCGCAGCCGCTCAAGGGCGCACGCATTGCCGGCAGTCTGCACATGACCATCCAGACGGCGGTCCTGATCGAGGCCCTTGAAGCCCTTGGAGCCGACGTTCGTTGGGCGTCATGCAACATCTATTCAACCCAGGATCACGCGGCGGCAGCGATCGCAGCAGAGGGTACGCCGGTATTTGCTTACAAGGGTGAAACCCTCGACGAATACTGGGAATTCACCCATCGCATTTTCGAATGGAAAGACGCGCAAGGACGGGAAACGTTCGCCAACATGATTCTTGATGACGGTGGCGATGCGACCTTGTTGCTGTACCTGGGATCACGCGCTGAACAGGACCCCAGCGTGCTGGATCACCCGGGTAGCGAAGAGGAAACCGCGTTGTTCAACGCCATCCGTAAGCGACTGAGTACCCGCCCGGGTTGGTATACCAAGGCGCTGGCCGCCATTCAGGGCGTTACCGAGGAAACCACGACGGGCGTTAAGCGTCTCTACCAAATGGCCAAGGAAGGTACTTTGCCGTTCCCGGCCATCAACGTGAACGATTCGGTCACCAAATCAAAGTTTGACAACCTGTATGGTTGCCGGGAATCCCTTGTGGACGGTATCAAGCGCGCCACCGACGTCATGATCGCAGGCAAGATCGCGGTCGTAGCAGGCTACGGGGACGTGGGTAAAGGTTGTGCCCAATCGCTCAGGGGGCTCGGTGCCACGGTGTGGGTGACAGAAATTGATCCCATCTGCGCGCTGCAAGCGGCCATGGAAGGGTATCGCGTCGTGACCATGGAGGAAGCGGCGGACGTCGCAGATATCTTCGTCACCGCCACGGGCAACTACAACGTGATCACCCACGACCACATGGCTCGCATGAAGCACCAGGCGATTGTGTGCAATATCGGTCACTTCGATAATGAGATCGACGTGACGAGCGTCAAGCAGTACGAGTGGGAGAACATCAAGCCGCAGGTGGATCACGTGATCTTCCCCGATGGCAAGCGAATCATTTTGCTCGCTGAAGGTCGACTGGTGAACCTCGGTTGTGCGACCGGGCATCCCAGTTTCGTCATGTCGAATTCTTTCACCAACCAGGTCCTCGCTCAGATTGAGCTGTTCTGCCACGGTGACCGATACGAAAATGACGTGTATGTTCTGCCCAAGCACCTCGATGAAAAAGTGGCTCG
>CAXQNK010000003.1:0-5785 GCA_964225175.1 Candidatus Nitrosopumilus sp.
CTACACACCACACAGTTCGCGGTTTTTGTTTTCTTCACGACACTCATTGGCATCGTGACCTGGTACAAGTGTCGTAACGCGCCGATTCATTCAGCGGACTCAAACAAGGAATATTTCCTGGCGGGCGGTGGCCTGTCCTGGATATTCGTGGCAGGCTCTATCACGCTGACCAATCTGAGCACGGATCAGTTGGTCGGCATGAATGGCAACCAGATGGCACTCCTCGCATGGTGGGAACTCGCGGCGGTCGTGGGACTGATCATTCTCGCAAAGGTATTTCTGCCGATTTACTACAAGTTTGAATGCACAACCACCACGGAACTCCTGGAGAAGCGCTACGGCGACCAAAACATTCGCACCGTGATCGGTATGCTGTTCCTGATGGGCAACATTTTCATTTACTTACCAATCGTTCTCTACACCGGCTCGTTGTTCATGCAGTCGATGTTTCAGATCGATGTGCCGATTATCTTGCTCTCGGCCGCCTTCGCCCTGGTCGGCGCGGCCTATGCAGTGTTCGGTGGTCTTCGAGCGGTTGCGATCTCTGACACGCTCAGCGGTGTCATCCTGCTGTCAATGGGCTTGCTGGTAGTTTTTCTCTCGCTGTCCGCCATTAATTTTGATTTGTCCGGAATACCCCGAGAGCGGCTGACCATGATCGGCGCAAGTGACTCTCCGATACCGTGGCACACCTTGCTGACAGGGATGATTTTCATACAGACGTTTTACTGGAGCACCAACCAGACGATTACGCAACGCGCGATGGCGGCACCCAACGTCAGGGAAGCGCAAAAGGGTGTGTTCGCCGCCGCGGCGATTCGGCTCCTGATCGTGCCGCCAATGATCGTTTTGCCGGGTATTGTTGCGTTCAAGCTGTACGGTGATATTGGCGACGCGGCCTATGGGCGCGTAGTCGGTGACGTGCTGCCGATATGGATGTCCGGGATATTTGCCGCGGCGATAGCAGCCGCGGTCCTGACGACGTTCAACAGCATATTGAATTCCTCGACCACGCTTTTCGTATGTGATTTTTATGAGAAGTACATCAACGACAAACCGAACGTGCCGCGTCTTGGTGGTGCGGTTACCATCGTGTTTGTGATCCTGGCCCTGTTTCTCGTGCCGGTTTACAACGGCGCCGACAGCATCATTAACCTTGTTCAGGAGCTCAACGGACTCCTGAGCATGCCGATCCTGTCTGTCTTTATTGTCGGCCTGTTGTTCAGGGGTGTCGATCCTCGCGCGGCAATAGTCGCCGTGCTGTTTGGCACCAGCTTGTATGCATTCTTCAGTTTTGGGTTGGAAGAAATGCCGCTGCACTACATCCACATGATGCTGGTGACCCTGGTCAGTTGCGTTGTGGTTGCGCTGGCTTCGAATCGCCTCGTTTTTGGTGGCCGCGCCAAATTCGGTTACGCGGCTGCGGGTCTCGATGCGTAAACCGCGAAAACAGGGAAGTCTTCGCGCATGAAGCATTATCGTCTGGACAGCCCGCGTGACACATTGGTGCTTGTCAGCACTGCCGGCGCGCTCCCGGAAATCTGGTATTTTGGTCCGCGGATTGATGATGAGGTGGATCTCGAGACGCTGGCAGTCTTACTGCAAAGACCTCTGGCGCACGGTGGTCTCGATGTCGAGGAAACGGTCTCCTTAGTGCCCGAAGCCGGACGCGGTTTTTGCGGTTGGCCGGGCATCAGCGCGCACCGCCAGGGAATGGAAGCCAACACGCAGTTTGAGCTCAGGGAAGCTCATGACAGGAATGGACGTTGGTTCTTCATTTGTGAGGATGCGATTGCGAGCTTGCGCCTGATCATCGACATTGCGCTCGATCCGGAGACGTCCGTCGTGTCTGCCGAAACGGTGATTCACAATATGGCCGAGCAACCACTGACATTGGATTGGCTTACTGCGGTCGGTCTTAGCGCGCCGCCACGGTGTGATCAGGTGCTTTCAATAGGGGGGCACTGGGGGCACGAGTTCCAGGCCCGTCGCGCGGCCCTGAACGACGGTGCATTTGTCAGTGAAAGCCGCGTAGGACGAGGCTCGCATCACAGCTTTCCGGGCTTGGTCATCTGCGAGCCGGATGCGGACGATCAGCGTGGCGAGGCGGTGGCCTTGCACCTGGGTTGGAGCAGCAATCATCGTTTGCTGGTAGAAAGGCTGAGAGACGGGCGTGTGCAAGCCCAGATTGGCGAGTTGTTGATGCCGGGCGAGCAGGTGCTCGCGCGCAATGCGAGTTATCGAACCCCAAGGGCCTATCTTGCCCGATCCTCATCCGGCCTTAATGGCATTCGACGGCGTTACCACGCGCATTTGCGGCGGCATCTTCTTCCGAAAACCGTAGCGGCAAGGCCACGCCCGGTTTATTTCAATACCTGGGATGCGCTGCGTTTTGATCATGACCCCGACGCCCTGTTTGAGTTGGTCGAATTGGCGGCGGACGCTGGCGTGGAACGCTTCGTCATTGATGATGGCTGGTTTACGGGTCGCGATGACGATGCCGCGGGCCTGGGTGACTGGACGCCCTGCCCAAGGAAATATCCGCAAGGTTTGCGCCCGTTGGTTGAAGCTGTTCGCAAGCAGGGTATGGAATTCGGGTTATGGGTTGAGCCGGAAATGATCAATCGCAACAGCGATCTTTACCGTCGACATCCGGACTGGGTGTTGGGCGACGGGCGTCGCGAGCAGCCGCTGGGCCGCAATCAGTATGCGCTGGACCTGACGCGTGAGGACTGTCGTGACCATCTTTTTGAGCAACTTGCATTGCTCGTGAACGACAACGACATTGCCTATTTGAAGTGGGACATGAATCGTGATCTTGTGCATGCCGTGAGTGGCGGGCGTGCAGCGGCGCATCGCCAGGCTGTCGGCGTCTATGAACTGATGGACCGGCTGCGAGCACGCTTCCCCCTGCTGGAGATTGAGGCCTGCTCGTCGGGCGGGGCACGTGCTGATTTTGAAATGTGCCGGCGCACAGATCGGATTTGGGTATCTGATTGCCATGATCCGGTTGAGCGACAGCGGATGCAACGCGCATTCAGCCTGTTCTTCCCGCCGGAGATCATGGGCTCGCACGTTGGGCCCGGGGCCTGCCCGGTGACGCATCGGGCGCACGACGTTTACTTCAAGTCCGTAACCGCCCTGTTTGGCAGTTTCGGCATCGAGGCGGATCTGCGTGAATTGACGCCTGAGCAGCGCACAGAACTGGCACAATTCATTGCGATGTATCGCGAGAACCGTGACTGGATGCACGAGGGCGATTTTCATTATCTTGCTGGCTTGCCAGGCAATGACTTTGTTGTTTGCTGCAACATGGCTGCCAATCAACGCCGGGCGCTGATCAGCGTCGCGTTGATGAAAGTGCCGAGGTGCCATGTTCCGTGTATGCTCCGAGTCCCGGGTCTCGATGACAAGATTGATTATGAGGTCAGAGTGATGGCCCCGCCCATTGACAGTTTTGCGAAGCGACAACCATTGTTGGTCAATGGTAAAAGTATGCGGGTCAGCGCGAACTTGCTGGCTCGTGTCGGTGTTGCGCTTCCGCTCATGCCGCCCGAGAGCGCGCTACTCATCGACATTCAGCCGGTATCGGCTACCCGAGCAGCACGATGATCAAGCGGCCGTCATTGGGCGTGTGTTACTACCCGGAGCACTGGCCGGAGAGCCATTGGGAGGAGGACGCGCGGCGGATGGCAGCGCTGGGAATTCGCTATGTCCGCATCGGAGAGTTTGCCTGGAGCCGTATTGAGCCTCGGCCTGGAAAATTCGAGTGGGCGTGGCTCGACCGGGCCATAGACACACTGGCGAGCGAAGACCTGCGCATCATCATGGGCACACCGACGGCCTGCCCGCCCAAGTGGTTGGTTGATCGACATCCCGAAATGCTGGCCGTTGATGAACATGGCCGGGCCCGCGGATTCGGATCGCGCCGGCACTACTGTTTTTCGAGTGACGTTTACCGTCGGGAGGCCCGGCGTATCGTTACCGCGCTGGCGCAGCGCTATGGTGCCAATCCCGCTGTTGTCGCGTGGCAAACGGACAACGAATACGGCTGTCATGATACCGTCGTGAGTTTTTCCTCAGCGGCTCTCGCTGCTTTCCGGCACTGGTTACAAGCGAAGTACTCTACGATAGAAGCGCTGAACTTCGCTTGGGGTAACGTCTTTTGGAGCATGGAATACAACAGTTTCGAGGAAGTCGAGTTGCCGGTCGCCACGGTCACGGAGGCCAATCCCATTCACCGGCTGGACTTTCAACGGTTCAGCTCAGACCAGGTCGTGGCATTCAACAAGGAACAGGTGGAAGCCCTGAGACAGGAAACCAGATCGGCTGATCTTGTCCATAATTACATGGGCCATTCCACGGATTTCGACCACTATCGGATGGGTGACGACCTCGACGTCGCCAGTTGGGACAGCTATCCACTGGGTTTCCTGGAGCAGTCCACCGTGGCCGAGTCGCGAAAAATTCGCTACCGTCAGCAGGGTGATCCTGACTTCGCAGCTTTCCATCACGACCTGTATCGGGCGGTGGGTAAAGGTCGCTGGTGGGTCATGGAGCAACAGCCGGGACCTGTGAACTGGGCCGCGTCCAATGCCGCGCCGTTGCCGGGTATGGTGCGACTCTGGGCCCTGGAGGCGTTTGCCCATGGGGCTGAGCTGGTCTCTTTTTTCCGTTGGCGCCAGGCGCCTTTCGCGCAGGAGCAAAATCACGCCGGCCTGTTACTTCCCAACAGTGAGGAGGCGCCGGCAGCCGAAGAGGTTCGGCAGACATTCGAAGATATCCTCGGCATTGACTGGCAGGAATGCGAGCAAGCACCGGTCGCCCTGCTGTTCTCGTACGAGGCCAAGTGGCTGGTGGACATCCAGCCACAGTCAGAGGGATATTGTGCCTTTACCGAAACACTCGCCTACTACTGCGAGTTGCGGCGGCTCGGCGTGGACGTCGATGTGGTCAGTCCTGAAGCGACGCTCGATGGCTACCGAATGATTGTTGTGCCTTGCTTGCCGATTCTGCCGGCTGCGCTGGTGGATACGATCAAGTGCAGCGGGGCGGTTGCGCTGTTCGGTCCGCGCGCGGGCAGCAAAACCGGCGACTACCAGATCCCCGCGCAACTGCCGCCGGGAGAACTGCAGCAGTTAATTGATCTGCGTGTGACTCACGTAGACTCGATTCGTTCCGGCTTGAACTTGCCTGTCGCCGGTGGCAGTGTTTCAGAAAGTGTGCACACCTGGCTGGAGCACGTCGACACAGATATCGATGCTCGGATCAAGACCGAAACCGGTGCGGGTGTCTGGTATCAGCAGGATCGGATCCACTATCTCACCGGCGGCGTATCCAGTGCCCTGCTCAACAGGGTGATGCGCGAAGTGCTGGGACAGGCAAACGTGCCTTTGCTCAAGATGCCACAGGGTGTAAGGGTGCGCAGACGAGGAAACTTGTGTTTCGCCTTCAACTATACCAGCGAAGAGAGACCGACACCGTGCGGAGATGGTGAACTGCTGTTGGGCGACCGAACAATGATGCCGGCGGAGGTTGCCGCGTGGCGGATTCGCACGACTTGCTAGCCAAAGCGCGGGCGTTGTTCCGGATGCGCTTCGGTTGCTCGGCGGATATTGCCGTCATTGCCCCGGGACGCGTGAACCTGATCGGTGAACACATGGACTACAACGGTGGACCTGTCCTGCCCATGGCAATCCATCAATCCATTGTTCTGGTGGCTCGTCAGCGTGCTACGGGCACCAATGAGCTACGGGCTTTCAGTGCAGATCTCGATGAGGAAATT
>CAXQNK010000004.1:0-16982 GCA_964225175.1 Candidatus Nitrosopumilus sp.
GTATCGGTCGTTGGTGTATCAGACTGGGTTCGCGCACTGGAGGAGGCTTCACCCGGTTTGAAAGCCTCCGACCGCATCGAATACGGGGACATCCGTGAGGAACGCTGGCAGGATTTTTATGCGGACAATTCACCGATCAATAACGCCGACAAAATCGATGTGCCCTTGCTTGTATCTCATGGCGCCAACGATCCGCGTGACCCCGTTGGCGAATCCGATCGTCTCGTCAGCGCGGTTCGCGAGAACGGTGTTGATGTGACGTACCTGCGATTTCCCGACGAGGGCCACCAGATCAGGAAACTGGGGAACCGGGTTGCATACTACACGGCACTCGCGCAGTTCCTTGAGAGCACGCTAAAAGCGCCGGCGCCTTCTTCAGGGGAATAAGCGGGGTCATCACGCGGGGCGCCAGGGTTTCAGCGCGCGCTGACAGTTTGGCTGATTGAATTCGGCGACTCTTCAGGATTTTTGATCTAAGCAGCACGTGTTTCAATGCTTAAAGGGAGCGCGCGGCCTGCTCGCCTGCCCCGTGTCCTTAAATCGAACTGTAGAGTTCCGGATGCCCCGCTTAAGCCGGTTGTCCAGGAACGCGTGACGACCGCGACACTCACCGGGGCGGCTTATCCTTGGTTTCCATGGTGCTGAATTCGGCTCATCGGCTGATATTCGCAGGAATTGAGGGGAGTAAAGCGTTTGATTTGAATGGTGCCCAGGGGCGGAATCGAACCACCGACACGAGGATTTTCAGTCCACTGCTCTACCAACTGAGCTACCTGGGCACGTGACGCTGATGTAGGCGCGGTATTAAACCTGTTGCCGCATGGCAAGTCAACTCGCCGGGTCAGTCCGGAGCCACGTAGCCAGCGGGCTGTTCGGCACCCCCTGTGAAAAGAAATTTTTCCATCTGCTCCTCGAGGTAAGCCCGGTGCTCTGGATTCATAGGACTGAGACGGTTTTCATTAATCAGCATGGTCTGGTGCGCCAGCCACTGCTGCCAAGCCTCGGCCGAAATATGTTTATAAATACGCTGACCCAATTCACCTGGATACGGCGCGTAAGTGAGTGCCGGAAGTTCCTTGCCCAGGACTTGGCAGATAACGGTTCGGGTCATTTCGATTCTCCCGTCAGATGTTTTTTCAGTAGTCGCTCGATGGGTTTTGGCAGTCCGGCCCGGCTCAGTTCGCGGCGGCTGAACCAGCGTCGATCGTCATTGCAGTGTACCTCCGGGGTCACTGCATTGGCAGTGCTGCGAAATGGGCGCAGGGTCAGGTGCCGATGCGTGAGCTTGTGCTCCATGGCGGGCAGGGCATCCAACGGGTTCTCTTCCAGCTTGTTGTCTGCGATCAGGGCCTCGGGTTCGGACGCCGCCGGCAGGCACCATAAGCCACCCCAAATACCGGATTCGGGTCGGCGTTCCAGCAGAACCCGTCCATCCTCGCGCACCATGATTAACAGGTTCAGCTGCTGCTCGATTACCTCTCGCTTCGGCCTGGGCGTCGGAAGCCGATCGACCAGGCCATGCGCAAGGGCCTGGCAATCTTCAGCCACCGGGCAGACTGAGCAGCCTGGCTGGCGTCGGGTGCACAGCGTGGCACCGAGGTCCATGATGGCTTGTGTATAGTCCGCTGCGCGATGGTCGGGCAGCCGGGAGCGTGCTTCATGCCACAGCCGCTTGAGGATCGGGGCGCTTCCAGCCCACCCTTCGATGGCGCTGTGACGCGCCATCACGCGACGAACGTTGCCGTCAAGCACGGCTGCGGGCACGTCGCGCGCCTGCGAGAGGATGGCATTGGCAGTGCTTTCGCCAATGCCGGGCAGCCGGATCATCTCGTCCGCGCTTTCGGGCAGCCGGGCATCGAAGTGTTCGATACAGATTCGGGCTGCTTTATGCAGATTCCTGGCTCGAGCGTAGTAGCCCAGCCCTGCCCATAGCGCCAGCACTTCGTCCTGGCTTGCCTTGGCGAGTGCGGGAATGTCGGGAAAACAATTCGTGAACCTTTCGAAGTAGGGAATGACGGTCGCGACCTGGGTCTGCTGCAGCATGATTTCAGAAATCCAGACGCGGTACGGCGTTCGCGGCCGTTGCCAGGGCAGGTCTTTACGCCCGTGGTCATCCCACCACGAGAGCAGCCTCTTCGCGAAATCAGGTCGTTCAGTCAACGGGTAAGATGGCGTGGATAAACGTGCCCGCGTCAAAGGGGCGGAGATCATGCGCTGATTCCCCTACGCCTATAAAGCGGATTGGGATGCCCAGTTCATCGGCAATGGCGAACAGCACGCCGCCCCGAGCGGTGCCGTCCAGCTTGGTCAGCGTGATGCCCGTGAGCTTCACTGCCTCATTGAACTGGCGGGCCTGGCTGAGCGCGTTCTGCCCGTTGCCGGCATCGACAACCAGCATGATTTCATGGGGGGCCGCGGGGTCGACGCGCCCCAGCACACGAACGATTTTCTTCAGCTCATCCATCAGGTTGGACTGGGTGTGCAGGCGCCCGGCGGTATCGGCGATCAGCACGTCCATTCCGCGCGCCTTGGCGGACTGGTAGGCATCGAAGAGAACGGCGGCCGAATCGGCACCGGTGCCCTGTGCGATCACCGGAATTTCGTTTCGTTTGCCCCAGGATTGCAGCTGTTCAACGGCCGCCGCTCTGAAGGTATCGCCTGCCGCGAGCATCACCGACAGATTCTCTTCCTTGAATCGTTGCGCGAGTTTTCCAATCGTCGTGGTCTTGCCGGCGCCATTAACACCCACCATGAGCAGAACAAAAGGTTTGTGCTCCCCGTCCACGGAAAGAAATTGCTCGCAGGGCTCGACCAGTTCATAGAGTTCCGCCTGCACCGCCGGGAGAAGCGCGGACGGATCGCGGACTGAACCGGCCCGAATTGCGGCGCGCAGGTTGTCCATGATGCGCATCGTCGCGCCGACGCCGAGGTCTGCAGTCAACAGGGCAGTCTCCAGTTCCTCCAGCAGATCTTCGTCGATATCCGGCTGACTGCCGAGAACCGCCCTGAGGCGCTGCCCAAACTGGTTTCTCGAGCGTTCGAGACGTTGATCCAGTGAGGCGGCGCCTGGTTGTTCGCTCGGCCTGAGCTGGACGTCTTCGAGTTGCCCGGGTTTGTGTTTAAGTTTTTTGAATATTCTCAGCATCTTGGCGATATGGGGTCTGTTAACGCAATCCAAAGCCCGGACGGTTATGCTATCAGTAAGCCAGGCCGGAATGCGGAATCAGGGTGCGAAAAGATCAGACACAAGGTGTTCGAATTATCGGTGGACAATGGCGCGGAAGGCGCTTGCGGGTGCCAGACTTACCCGGACTTCGGCCCAGCGGTGACCGGTGCCGCGAAACCCTGTTCAACTGGTTGCAGGCCCAGGTGCCCGGTGCGGTCTGTGCCGATCTGTTTGCTGGTACGGGATCCCTGGGGCTCGAGGCAGCCTCGCGCGGGGCGCAGAAAGCCTATCTGGTTGACAAAAATCCGGTCGCGGTCAGTCATATCGATGCGGCCATCGACCTGTTGCAAGCGTCCGGGGCGGTAGCCATTGAGGCCGACGCGCTGGCATGGCTCAGCAACTTCTCCCATCAAGGTCTGGACCTCGTCTTTGTCGATCCGCCCTTCGATGAGGACCTGTGTCCGGCGATCATGGAGTTGCTTGCCCGTAAAGAATGCCTGCGCCCGGGCGGATTCGCTTACTTCGAAACAGGCGCCGAACAGGATCCAATCCTGCCTGCACCGGGGTGGGTCTGCTGGCGGGAAAAGGTGATTTCGGGTGTGCGTTTGCAATTGCTGCGCTGTCCGGAAACATGAATGCATGAAGAGTGTTGCAGCTCACTCGCCTGGGGCAGGCAAGGCACGGTAGAATACGCCTTCGCTGAGTTGAACGCGCACCAATTGAATGAACGATTCCCGTATCGCAATTTACCCGGGCACATTTGACCCGGTCACGCATGGGCATGCCGACCTGGTGGCCCGGGCGGCCCGCGTTTTTGACCATGTCGTGGTCGCGATAGCGGAAAGTCCGCACAAAACGCCGTTGTTCACGCTCGACGAACGCATTGAAATGGCTGCGTGGGCACTGCGAGAAAGCAAAAACGTCGACGTGGTGGGTTTTGATAACCTCCTGATGGATTTCGCTCAATCTGTGGGTGCCCAAGTCATCGTTCGTGGCTTGCGGGCAGTTTCCGATTTCGAATATGAATTCCAACTGGCGAGCATGAATCGACACCTGGATGAATCAGTTGAAACGCTGTTCATGACACCTGACGAGAATTTCAGTTTCATCTCCTCGTCACTGGTAAGGGAAATAGCACGCCTGGGCGGAGACGTGTCCGAGTTCGTCTGCTCGGAAGTCGAGTCCGCCCTGCGTCAAAAGTTTACCCATGCGAGGCATTGAGCTTGGCCCTGAAGATTACCGCCGAGTGCATCAACTGCGATGTCTGCGAGCCGGAATGTCCTAACCAGGCCATATCGGCCGGCGAGGACTATTACGTCATCGACCCGATGCGTTGCACCGAGTGCATCGGGCACTTCGACACGCCCCAGTGCGTTGAAGTGTGTCCCGTCGAATGCATCCCCAAGGACGAGAAGCACGCCGAAACCGAGGAAGATTTGTGGCAAAAATATCTAAATTTAACCCGCTCCGAAGCGGTCTGAACGCGCGGCGCTACATCGCGGCGCTGGCCGTAACACTCTGGTGCCAACCTGGCCTGGCAGATGGACCTGGCAAGGCGGCGATCGCCAGCGCGCACTACATGGCCACCGAGGCGGGCCATGAAATTCTCGCTGCAGGCGGGAACGCTTTCGATGCCGCGGTCGCCGTCAGTGCTGTGTTGGCCGTTGTCGAGCAGACCAGCTCGGGCATCGGCGGGGGCGGCTTTTGGTTGCTGCACAGGGCCTCCGACGGGCACGAGGTCATGATTGATGCCCGTGAGCAAGCACCTGCTGCGGCCCACCCTGACATGTACCTTGATGAGAATGGCTCAGTGAACCGTGACCTTGCGGTCAATGGGCCCCTATCGGCAGCCATCCCCGGAGAAATCGCAGGGCTGGAGCACCTGGCGAAAAATTATGGTCGTCTGGGCCTTGCGCGCAACCTGCAGCCGGCCATCCGGATCGCTCGTGAAGGATTTCCCGTGTATGCAAAATACCAGTCAATGGCGCGCTGGAAGCGCGACACCCTTATACGTTGGCCCGCTGCCGGCGACGCCTTACTGGATGATGGAGACGTGCCGGAGCTGGGGTATGTGATTCGGTTGCCTGATTTGGCCTGGGTCCTGGAGCAGGTGGCCGAGCGTGGTGCCTCCGGTTTTTATGAGGGAGCCGTTGCGCGGCGTTTGGTGGACGGGGTGCGATCAGCGGGTGGTATATGGACTCTTGAAGACCTGGCCGCATTCAGGGTCAAGGAGCGTGCGCCGATTCGTGCGCAGTATCGCGGCTATGCGCTGGTAACCGCGCCACCTCCAAGCTCTGGCGGCATCGCGATCGCTGAGATGCTGAACATGCTTGACGGGTATGCAACCGAGGAAATGAGTGTCCCACAAAAGACACACCTCATCGTTGAGTCCATGCGCAGAGCCTACCGGGACCGTGCCATCTACCTCGGCGACCCTGATTTCTATGAAGTACCCAGCGCCATGCTCACCAGTCGGTATTATGCCGATGGCTTGCGGGCATCCATCATGATGGACAGGGCGACACCGAGCGCCATGTTGCCGGGCGCCGAAGTACTGCCCGAGGGAACCGACACCACGCATTTTTCCATTATTGATGCTGAAGGCAACATGGTGGCCGCAACGCTCACCGTTAATCTCGCTTTTGGTTCCGGATTCATGGTGCCCGGCACCGGTTTTGTTCTGAACAATGAAATGGATGATTTTTCCGCCAAGCCAGGTGAACCCAATGCCTTCGGCCTGATCGGCTTTACTGCCAACGAGATCCGACCTTACAAGCGCCCGCTGTCAAGCATGACACCAACCTTCATGATGAGCGAGGACAAGGTGGCCGCGATCGGCACTCCGGGCGGCAGCCGCATCATTACGATGGTGCTGCTGGGCATTCTTGATTTCATGGCTGGAAACGAGCCGGAGTCCTGGGTGTCATTGCCCCGTTACCATCATCAGTATCTGCCCGACAAGATCACGGCGGAGCAGGGTGCGTTCAGCGATTCTGACCTGCAGGCGCTCAGGGACATGGGGCATACCGTGGAAGTACTGGACAGGAGATGGGGTAACATGCACGGCGTGATGTGGGATCGAAGGACTGGCCGGGTTACGGCGGGCTCCGATCCGCGTTCAGATGCAGGTCGCGCTATCGTGCGCCCATGACATGCCATTAGGGAGAGAAAAATGCAGCGGTGGATGAAATCAGCACTGAGTGTGTTGGTAATGCCGATCACGGCGGCAGCGGAGATCAGTTTTGAGAACATCGACCAGGCAGCGAGCGAGCTACAGCCTCAGGTGGTGGAGTGGCGACGCTGGTTCCATCAAAACCCTGAATTGTCCAATAGGGAATTCAATACATCTGCGCGTATCGCCGAGATTCTCGAGGAAATGGGCCTTGAGCCCCGGACGGGCATTGCACACACGGGCGTGATGGCCATCATCGAGGGCGGTAAGCCGGGGCCACTGGTGGCGATTCGGGCAGACATGGATGGCTTGCCGGTGACTGAGCAGACCGGCTTGCCCTTTGCTTCGACCGTGATGACCGAGTACAACGGCCAGCAAACGGGCGTCATGCACGCCTGCGGGCACGATGCGCACATGGCCATGGCGTTGGGCGCGACGAAACTCCTGAACGACATGAAGGACGAGCTTGCCGGCTCGGTCATGGTGATTTTTCAGCCCGCCGAGGAGGGCGCGCCGGTTGGTGAGCTGGGTGGCGCAAAGCTGATGCTCGAAGAGGGCCTTTTTGATCAGGGTGTCCCCGAAGCGGTGTTCGGAATTCACGTCGGTCTGGGCGCCCCCCCCGGCGAGTTGACCACCAAGCCCGGGCCGATGATGGCCTCGGCGGACCGCTGGTCCATGAAAGTCATCGGTCGTCAAACGCACGGGGCGAGGCCTTGGGGCGGTGTGGATCCGATTGTTGTGTCTTCCCAGATCATCATGGCGTTCCAGACCATCGCCAGTCGCCAGGTTGATGTCACCAAGGCGCCCTCTATCATCAGCGTCGGTCGTATCCAGGGCGGTATCCGCAACAACGTCATTCCTGATTATGTAGAGATGGAGGGCACCATCCGGGCCTTTGATCCGGCGATGCGGGTATACATTCATGAAGCGATGGAGCGCACCGCGATCGCCATCGCACAAAGCGCCCGAGCCGAGGTGGAGTTCGAAGTCGATCCGCGCGGCACACCAGCGGTGATCAATCACAATGGACTGGTTGAGCAGATGTGGCCTGTCGTTCAGCGTGTCTCGGGAGAGCGGCCCATGCTGCGCATGCAGCCCCAGACCGTGGCCGAGGATTTTAGCCGTTATGGTGAGGTGACCCCCAGCATGTTCGTATTCCTGGGTTCTCTGCCAGACGGCGTTGACATTGAAAATGCGCCCAGTAACCACTCGCCGTTCTTCGATATCAACGAAGACGATTTGGAACTGGGCGTTCGACTGTTTGGGCAACTCGTGGTCGAGTACATGCAGTCTTATCAATGAGCTGACTCTGACGGGACCGGTCTTGCGGAAAGCTGTCACACGACGCACTGGTATTTTCACGGCGCTGATGATCGTCCCTTTGCTGGCCAGCAGCGGCCCAAGCAGTCTTGATGTGCTGTTGGAGGGCTCGGCCGAGTTACCTCCGGTCTTAACGATCGCCGCGATTCGAATGGTTGACGGGACTCCTGTGCGTCAGGAATTCAGAGGCCAGTCGAGCGTCGGCATCGCAGGGGGCGGCCCTCCCAATGATAAAACCCTGTTTCGCGTGGCTTCAATCTCGAAGCTGGTCACGGCACTTGGTTTCATGCGGCTTGTTGAATCAGGCCGAATTCACCTGGACGCAGATGTCAGTGATCACCTCGGCTTTGCCCTGCGCCACCCCCATTCCGAGCAGCCCATCACCGCGCGGATGCTGCTGAGCCATACCTCCTCGGTTCGGGACGCCGACCGCTACACGCTGCCGCCCGATCAACCGGTATCGGCTTTCTTCGAGCCGACGTCACCCTATTATTCCGAGGGGCGGCACCTGGATCCTGAGCATCCGCCCGGCACGAATTATTTTCACTATGCCAACCTCAATTACGGTTTGTTGGGTACTCTTATCGAGCGCGTGAGCGGAAGCCGATTCGATCAATACATGCAGACCGAGGTGCTTGACCCCCTTGATCTTGAGGCCAGTTTCAACCCGGCACTGCTTGATAGCGCATTGCGGGCACGGATTGCGGCACTTTACCAGTACCAAGAGGGGCAATGGGTCTCGCGCGTGGATGATTTTACGGACCGGGAGACAGCTCCAGACAAGGTTCGCGTCGAAAACCCTGATGGCCTTGACGACGCCTCATTGAGTTCCCTTTCCGGCTACGTCATTGGTCGCAATGGAACGGTGTTTTCTCCACAGGGTGGGCTGCGGATCTCATTGTCGGGCCTGACCCGCGTGGCGCGCCTGATGGTTAACCGGGGTGTGCTTGATGGGCATCGCCTTTTGCACGCTGAGAGCGTCCGTATGATGGAGAGGGCCGCATGGCAATATCAGGCAGGCAACGGCGACGATTATGGTGGCCTGTTTCTGTCGTGGGGCCTGGGGCCGCAACGGTTCACCGGTCAGGCCACCAAGCGCGGCGGTGACCGGTTATTTGTCGGTGATGAGGGAGGGTTCCTGGGTCATCTCGGAGAGGCCTACGGTCTTCTGTCCGGGCTCTTCTACCATCCACGAACGGGCGAGATCCTGGTTTATGTGCTCAATGGCACCGCGTCGGACCCCGCCCAGTACCCGGGCAGCTATTCGGCATTTTACCGCTGGGAAGAAATTCTCCTGACCGAGCTGTTTTCTGCATCGCCGGTTTCGGCCGCGCACTGAGCGCGCGCACCCGCCAAATCCTAAGAAACGTCTGCTCTGCTACTGAAAAGGGCCGCTACCGCGGCCCTTTTCAGCGTTTTCAGATTATCTCCTGCGATCAAAAATCGATCGAGGCCGAGAGCGCAAAGGTCCGTGGAGGAATCCATTGCAGGTAATTTCTTGGCCGGTAGGACGGGGAGGCCGCTGAGAAGCGGAATGCTTCTGTGCGCTCATCCGTCAGGTTGGAGATGGTCAACTGCAGACGCGTGTTGTCGAGAACCTGCAGGCCCAGGTTCAGGTTGGCCTGCGTATAGGACGGAGACATGTCTTCCGGATCTTCGGCAAAGGTTGCATAGCTGTCGCCGTAGTAGTTGACGTCCAACCGTGCGAATGCCGGCATGCCGAACAAGTCATAGGGATAGGACAGGCCAACCGATGCCTGTTCTTCCGCGACGTTGGGCAGGCGGTCGCCCGCGGTGGCACCCAGTGAGTCGATGTCCTTGGTGATTTCAGCATTCATGACGCTGGCTGCCACGTCCAGTCGTAGTTTGTCGGTAATGTTGAAGCCGAAGTCCACTTCGAGTCCGCTGGTTTCAGCTTCACCGCCGTTGTAGGTAAAGGACCAACCGCAAGCGGGACGGATTCCCACCTGGATGTCCTGCCAGTCCACCTTGAACACGGTGGCATTGAGGTTGAAGCGCGAACCACGCCATTTGACACCCAGCTCGGTATTTTCCGCGCGATCCGAGGTGTAGCGACGCCGGAAGCCGGCGGCCTCAGGGTCATTGGCGCAGAAAAAAGGCAAGGCCGCATTGTTGCCTCCGGGACGATAGCCCTCAGACCAAACCGCGAACATGGTCAGGTCGTCGGTAAATTCATAAGCGGCGGCCACTTTGAAGCGCTGATCGGACTCCTTGCCGTTTTCCTCGGCGCAGGTGACGCCGACGGCTTCATCCCCGGCGCAGCCGGTGTTGTCAGGGCTCTCGTAAAATATGCCGTATTCAGACACCTTGAAACCGTCCGAGAGTTCGAAATCCCGTACGCCGAAGGTCAGGGTCAGATCGCCAATGGACCAGTCCAGTTCTCCGTAAAAAGCCTTTTCCTCAGCGTAGGAATAATAGACGTAGCTGCCGTACACCAGTCCGCCTGAGAAATTCAGGCCGCGGTAACTGTTACTGCCGAACGGGTCCCGGTAAAAAGAGGGGTCGTAGCATCCGCCATATCCGGACGGATAAGGGTTGGAACCCGTGCAGGGATGTGAATCGAAGGCCATGTACCACTGGATGTACTCCATGCCGCCAACGTCCGTGACCTCCCACTCCTGGACGCGATCGCCGTCGTCTTCGAATTCGGACCAGAAATAGCCGATCGTCCACTGTACAGAGCCCTCGTAGTTGGAGGTGAACCGCAACTCCGCCGTCTCTGTGCCGGAATCGCCCCACAGGTACAGGTTGTCGACGTACAGGTCATCCGTGTCAATGCGCGACCAGTCGGTCTCGTAATATTCGTCGTAATCGTAGTTGGCGTAGATCAATTTGCCGAGAACGGGTCCAAAATCCCAACCCGCATCCAACGTGATCACGCTGGTCTCGACGTCATAGGTTTCATCGATGAACGAGAAGAAAGCCAGCGCCGGGTCATACCCGGAGAGATCGCCGCCCGACAGGGCCCAGACACGCGTACAGCTGTCACCGTAGTACCAGGCCGTGTCATATGCGCAATTGGGGTCGATGATGTCCGCGGTGCCTGGCTTGTCTCCATTGCCCGCCTCTTTCTGTCCGAAATCATATCGGTCACGGAAAATGTAGCTGAGTGTGATGTCAGCCGGTCCCTGGTCATAGCGCAGGGCAATCCGGTATTCGTCATCTTCCTGCGTGCCGACGTCTTTCCTGCCGGTTGCAATGTTCTGGTAGATACCCGGATCCTTCGCCATGGTGCCCACGGCGCGCAACGCGAAATGTTCCCCGAGGGGAATATTCAGCATGGCATTGGCCGTGTAGCCAGACTCGTCCGCGAGATTCTTGTGGATGTATTCAAGGGTGACGTTACCCTCGAATCCGGCCGTGCTGGGCTGGTTGGTCAGGTAGCGGATGGTGCCGCCCACCGCGCTGGCCCCATACAGGGTGCCCTGCGGACCGCGCAGAACTTCAATGCGGTCGATGTCGTACAGGTTGGTCAGACCCAGCGGTATTTCGTTCACGAAGGTGCTGGTGGTTCCGGAAGCTCGCTGGGCCGTGGAGGTATTCAGGCCGCGAATGGTGAAGTAGCTGTCGCCGCCTGGGGTAGACACGCCAGCCAGGGTTCGCAGGTAATCCTCCGGCCGGTAGATGCCGCGCTCCTCGATGGTGATCGAATCCAGCACCGAGATGTTCATGGGAATATCCTGAACGGTCTGGACGCGTTTGTTGGCAGTGACAATCACTTCCTCGAGCGCATTGGCGTTGTCGAATTCGTCCTCATCGCCCATCACGTACTGGCTGGTGAAAAGCAGTATCAACGTCAGTGATAACAGGCATGTTGTTTTGAAGGCTGCAAATTGACTCTTCATCGAATTTTTCTCTCCTTTCGGTTTCGGCATGTCTCTATTATTCAGGGGTCGAATCAGGTAGACAAATCAGGTTGCCCGGCGCGAATCAAAGGCTTTTCATAGTTTGCCCGGCTGTGCCATTGCGGGCCGTGTGATCACCTGAGTCGCAGACGGTTTCCCAGCACCCGGTTGCCACAAGACAACCGACTTCCCAGCTACATGGTCCCGATTTCCGGAGAAAATGCAAGCTGAGATACCGAATTGTGCCGGTAAGCAGACTGATGGGTGTCGTTAACTGAACTGTTTTCAGGCGGGTCCGGCACTAACGGGTGCTGGAAGAGGCGCGCTGGTTCGCTACAGTTTTTGCAGGCACCCGGGCGCCTTGAGGGTTCACCATTGCCGGTCGTCCCGAAGCGCTCGAGAACTCCAGTACGTCATCCTGAACGGGATCCCTGAGAAGCGTTTTCCGATCGGCGAGATAATTTTGTGTGTTCATCCAGGGCGCCTGATCCCCTTGTCGGGGCAGCAATGGCAGCCCCCGGCGTATGTAGCCTGATGTGAAATCACGGATCCATTCGTGCTTTGGCATGTTGCGGTCCTCGGCCCTTAATCGAGGCACGCACTGCAGCGCATCGATGTCCCGCATGTGGTTGAGCAATCGACAGGCATATTCGGCGGTCAGATCGCTTTTCAATGTCCAGGAGGCATTGATGTATCCAAAGGTCGATATGAGATTGGGTACGTCCGAAAACATGACGGATTTGTAAGACAGGGTCTCTGAGAAACGCACCTGCCGTCCGTCCACTGAGTACGACACTCCACCCAGTGATTGCAGTTCCAGGCCAGTTGCCGTGATGATGATATCGGCGGGCAGTTCCTCCCCGGACTGAAGCAAAATGCCCGTCCTGGTGAAGCGCTCGATTTGTCCTGTGACTACCGTGGCCCGCCCGGCGCGCACGGATTCGAAGAAATCCGCGTTGGGCACGAGGCACAACCGTTGATCCCAAGGCTCGTAACTGGGCACAAAGTGCGTTTCGAAATCACAGTCCGGCCCCAGTGCTTTCCTGGCGCGCCTGAGCAGAAACTCGCGAAATCGTCGGGGGGACTTACGTGTTCGACGATAGATAAACCACTGTCGCCAGATGTTTTTCCAGCGGGTGAGGTCGTAAGCGATTTGCGCGGGGAGTATCCAGCGCAACACGTTGGCGATCCAGTCCCAGTCCGGCATGGCGATCATGTAGGTGGGAGAGCGCTGCAGCATGGTGATGTGTTCTGTCTCAGGCGCCATCGAGGGAACCAGCGTGACAGCCGTTGCGCCGGAGCCGATTACCACCACCCGCTTGCCGCTGTAGTCAAGGTTTTCCGGCCAATGCTGAGGATGAATGATCTGGCCGGTGAACTGCTCCTGGGCGGGAAATTCCGGGGTATGACCCCGAGCATAGGCATAGTAGCCCGCGCAGATCAGCAGAAAGCCGCATTCAATTGTCAGCGTGCGATTGTTCGCATGATCCCTGACAGTCAGCGTCCAGCACGCCTCGGGCGTGGACCAATCAGCCGCGAGCAGCTCATGCTGGTAGCGGATCTTTTCATCTATCCCTGATTCTCGGGCCGTGTCATGAATGTAATCAAGGATCGCGGGCCCATCGGCGATGGCTTTGCCTTCCCGCCATGGCCTGAAGTTGTAACCCAGTGTAAACATGTCACTGTCGGATCGGATACCGGGGTAGCGGAACAGGTCCCAGGTCCCACCCATTGCATCCCTGCTTTCCAGGATCTCGAAGCGAGTGCCAGGGCATTTGTCCTCGAGGTGCCATGCAGTGCCGATACCGGAGAGACCGGCACCAATGATGACAACATCAAGGCGTTCGCGGCTCACGGCTTGATGTAGGCACGCGGCATGCCGGGCTGCTCCGGGAGGTACCGGTCACGAAGATCCGTTTGTCGTGATCGCATCGGGACCTTGTGGCCATTGATGATCACCTGTTCTGCAACCGTGGTCACTTCCAGCGGGTAGCCGGACTACAGCACCAGGTTAGCGGGGCGGTCAGCGACAATCCGCCCCTGGAAGTCTTCCACTCCGAAGATCTTTGCCGGAATTGCGGTCAGCGAGGCCAGGGCGGCTTCGTAGGGCAGGCCATTGGCGACGGCGTTGCCGGCCATCTGGCGCAGTTTGCGAGCGTTGTGGCTGCCTGAACCGGCCATCGCAATGTCGATGCCCGCGGCCTGCAGCAGCGCTGCATTGTCGAGGCGCGCACCCAGTGCATCAAAGCTGGAGGGCAGGTTTTCAAACGGGTTGAGCAGAACCGGCACCTTGGCCGCGGCAATTTCAGCAGCCACCATCCAGGCCTCGGCACCTCCCGCAATCACTGCCTGGACGCCCATCTCTTCGGCAAACGCCAACACCTGGAGAATATCGCTGGCGCGATTCACGGCAAAAATCACTCGCCCACCATCCATGAAATCCTGAAGCACCGAGCGTCCCTCGGGTGTGAGCAGGCCGGTTTCGCCTGCCTCCAAGCCATACTGTGCTTCGCGAATGAGCTGACGCAACAGCATCCACTGTCCTGCACGGCTGCCCCCGGTGCGACTGGCGGCACGCCCGCCAATGTCCACGAATAATACCGGCGCACCCTGGAAGCTGTCGTAGCCACCATCCAGGGCGACAATGCGTCCCTGTCCGCCCAAAAGGCTGTCACGTACCGAGGCGCTGAGCAGGGTGAATGAATAGCCTTCGATACGTGTCACCGGTACCAGGCTGGAATGCGGGTTATAGGCCGTGGCCACCTCGAATTCGGGATGCATCGGCGCGATATCGAGTGACTCCAGCGCGTTGTCCACGGTTTCATCAACCGCGGAAACCTCGGTAATGCCTATGCCGCTGATGCCGGCAAAGAACCCCGGCGTCACCGGTCTTCCCTCGGCCTCTATGATGGTCATCCCATCCGGTCGCGCGCGCACATTCCGCCCGATGGACTTGATGACGCCATCACGAATCAGGATGTCTGCGTTCTCAATAACGCCTTTCTCACCCATGGTGTGCAGCGTGGCGCCGCGAATCAGTAAATCATCGGCCTGGGTGGACAGGCTCATCAGCCCCAGCGCGGCGACCACTACTTTGAAACGTGTTTTCATGGAGACTCCGCCTGCAATTGGCCCAGTTCGAAATCCGAAACCGGTTGTCGTGCCGGATCGGAGCGGTCAAAGACCAACGCCCCATCGATCCAGACGAGGTCGGCCTTGGCGTAGACGCTGAATGGATTATCGCTCCACAGCACCACGTCAGCCATCTTGCCCGCCTCCAGCGTACCCGTGTGCTCGAGAATACCCATGGACCGTGCGGGATTGGCGGTAATCCATCGAATCGCCTGTTCGGGAGATATGTCGAGGCCGGCCCGCTGCCCGCGGGTCATCGCTTTCGCAGCCTCCTGGTTCAGTCTCTGGATACCTTCCGAGGAATCTGAATGCACGATGGCGCAGCCGCCCTCGGGCCGATCCACCAGGGCGATATTTTCCTGAATGCCGTCATAAGCCTCCATTTTGAAGCCCCACCAGTCTGCCCATAACGCGCCGCAGGTGCCGGCTGCGGCCAGTTCATCCGCGATCTTGTAGGCTTCCACGCCATGGTGAAAGGCGCTGACTTGGTAACCGAATTCCCGAGCCATATCGAGTATCGTCATCATTTCATCTGCGCGATAGCAATGCATATGAACACGTATCTCGCCGTCCAAGGCGGCCGCCAGCGTTTCCATTTTAAGGTCGCGCTTGGGGGCCGTGGCTTGTGTCTCACCGGCGTCTATTTGTGCCTCGTACGCTGCCCAGTCGTCTCGATACTTTTGCGCCGATATCCATTGCTCGCGATATCCGGCGACGTTACCCATACGGGTCATTGGTGCGGTTTTGCGGTCACGTCCGTAGACCCGTTTCGGATTCTCACCACAGGCCATTTTCATTCCGTGCGGCGCCCCGGGGAACTTCATGCCCTGATAACTGGTGCTGGACACATTCTTGATAGTCACTCCGCGACCGCCGATGAGGTTGCCAGAACCCGGCAGAATTTGCATGGCGGTCACACCGCCGGCCAGCGCTCTGGAAAACCCTGGATCCTGTGGCCAAATGCTATGTTCAGCCCACACATTCGGCGTGGCCGGGTTGATCATCTCGTTGCCGTCAGAGTGTGCCAAGGTGCCGGGGCTTGGATAAACACCAAGATGGGAGTGGATATCGATCAGGCCTGGCGTGACCCAGCGCCCGCCCGCATCGATGCGCAGGGCGTCATCCGGCGCGTCGCCAGAACCCACAAAGCTCAGTTTGCCGCCATCCATCAGCACGCTGGCGCCTTCGAGCCGCTCACCCGTGCCGGTCAGGATGACGGCATTTTCGATCAGGGTGGGCTGGGACGCCAGTGGTTCGTAAGTGGAAGGGAAAGGCTCGGCCAGCGCCAGTGTCGATGCCACGAGGCACGATGCTGCCAGGTAAAGTCTCATTTGCCAGGTCATGAATGGCTCCGTTGTGAAGGCATAAGGTGTGCAATGTTAAAATGAACTCACGACTCAGTACCATAAAAGACCCGTTTCCGCCCTAACAGGCCCGCACCCAGGTTGAATTCAAGGCATGAGCAACGACCCATTCCAGGTGCCGCGATTTCTTTCCCAGTGGGTGGAAACCAGCCTTGCTGAACATACCCATATTCTCGCGACCAGCAACCAGGGCACCATTCTCCATTACAGCGAGGACGGAGCGGACTTCCTGATCAAAACAGCCATGGGCAGGGGCGCCCTGCTGAAGGCGCGCCGCGCCACCCTGCTGCGTGAGTATCGTGCCTACGAGCGCATGCAGGGGCTGGCAGGCGTCCCTCGCTGCTTCGGCTTGGTGGACGAGCGTTATCTGTTGATCGAATACGTGCGCGGTGGTCATTTTCGTGACGCGCGGTTTGACGACCGTGAAGCCTGGTTTACCGGCCTGCTGCGCATCATCCGCTCCTTTCACGCGCGCGGCGTGGCGCACGGCGACCTGAAATCAAAATCCAACCTGCTGGTGACGCGGGATCAGCGCCCTTGCGTGATCGATTTCGGCACCACCGTTTTGCACAAAGACGGTCTGCACCCCTTCAATAACACCATGTTTGAATACCTGAAGCGGTTGGACATCAACGCCTGGGTCAAGCACAAGTACCATGGTCGCTATGAAGACGCTTCCGAGGAAGATGCCCGATTGCTGGACTACAGCGCGTTCGAGAACCTGCTGCGACGCTACCGTCAATGGAAGAAACGGCGAGGGTGAACACGAGGGGAACGCGCCTGTCCGGGCGTGAATGAGGCTTTTACATGCGCCGGATCAGGGATGACCGGCCAAATGCCTCGATAAGCGCTGCAACCCTTCTTGGATGGACACGCGCGGCCGGTAACCGAGATCCCGCTTGGCCGCGCTGATGTCGTACCAGTGCGCGGTGGACAGCTGCTCGGCGAGGAAGCGGGTCATG
>CAXQNK010000005.1:0-8182 GCA_964225175.1 Candidatus Nitrosopumilus sp.
TAGCCGGCAGCGCCGCCGCAGCAGTGTCCGACCCTCTTCTCCTCGCAGCTTCATGCGCTTTTTGTATCGGTGGCAGGGCTTGCAGGAGGGGGCAGCCGGAATTGAACAGGTCTTGCCCCAGCTCGAGGGCTGGGCTGCGCCGGTTGCGCAATGGGAGCAGTTCATTTTGCCCCGGCGCAGTGATTCGTTCTCACCAAGCGATTTGGACCAGCAATTCCTCAGTGGGCGCCAGGCCTGGTTTCGGCCCGTTGTCGGGGATTCACAAGCCCAGCGCGTTGTGTCCGCCACGCCCATAGCCATCGTGCCGCGCGAGCAATTGTCCGTCTGGCGGGGCGGGGGTCTGGCTCATGGGGAACCCGAGCATGGGTATGCCCGGGCGGTGCTCGAGATTCTGCACCGGCGCGGAGCCATGTTTGCCTCCGACCTGGAGAGTGAGTCCGGCTTGCTGCGCCCCCAGCTCGAGCAGGCCTTGAGCACACTGGTGTGCGAGGGTCGCGTGAGTGCCGATGCGTTTTCTCCCTTGCGTTGGATTCTGCGGCCTGAGGTACAAAAAGCACGCATTGAAAAGCGCTTTCGCAGTGCCGCTGTACTGCCGGTCGGCCGCTGGAGTCTCTTGCCGGATGGAGAAATCCATGAGGCTCAGCCCCTCGGCCCCGGCATGACGGACCAGGCGCGATTGGCGGCGGTGTGTTTGGCCTTATTAAGACGATATGGCGTGGTCTTCCGTGCTGTGCTGGCACGAGAGACCTTAATCCCCTCCTGGCGATATTTGTTGCAGTATTTCCGCCGAATGGAAGACCGTGGAGAAGTTCGGGGCGGACGGTTTATCGATGGTTTCTCAGGTGAGCAGTTCGCCTTGCCCGAGGCCGCTGGTTTACTGCGACAATGCAATGAGCCTGACCACAACCCACGCCTGGTCGTGATCAGCGCGTCTGATCCCTTGAATCTCGGAGGCATCGTGGTTCCAGGGCCAAAAACACCGGCCCTTGTGGGGAACCGGATACTCCTTGAGGACGGATTGCCCGCTGCGCGGGTCAGTGGGCAGCACATTGAGCCCTTGCCTGGGGCCAGTGACCAGGCCTTGCATTATGCCGAGGAAACCCTGCGGGTTGTCACACCCTGGAGAAATCGCCGATAGGGTCGGTAAAACGTTTCTTGTGTTTACCGCGACCATTGATGGACAGACAAACAGTCAAGTGAACTTGAAGGACGCCCGGGATGTTGAAGATTCCCGGTTGTTCCGGTTCGCCGAGAACACTCGGTTCTTTTCGATAAACATTGTTTACCGATGCAGCCGGGTGAAGAACTCCGGGCAGACTCTACCCGCAGTAGAAAGATGTGTTGTTTTCGCTATAGTTTATAATTGATTGCATAGAACTTGAGATTGAAATTAATTGAATTTTCGCAGTTTATTGATTACATGCAGCCTGGCGTTCAGTCCTGTGGCAGAATCCAATTCGTCCTGGTATGACCAGTTCCGTTGGGCTGCCGAGTATATTTTTCGCGCGCAGAATCTTTCCGAAAGCTCGCTGACTGACCCTGGTTTTTGGCACACGCTGGGATTCGAGGCCAACGGCACCTTCAGCTCCGAAAACCGTGATATTGTCACGATCAATGCTCAATTGAGTTTATGGTGTCTGAAGGATTATTCTCGAAGACCCGCGGTGTTCAAAAGCCCGGATGACTGCGAGTGGATTCCGAAAAACTTTTTCGCAGATTTCCATCTGCGCGGAGATGGCAAGTTAAATCTGAGGGTTGGGCATCCTGAACTGCCGTTCGGGCTGGAAGTTCCGGTATCAACCAACCAGACAATCAGGCAACTCAACACGGGACGGGACCTCGGACTGAAACTCGACTGGGGCTTTGGGTTGAACGGTACCTTGGGAAGCTGGAACTACCAGACCCTGTTGGGCCGGGGTTCTGGTATCAGGTACAAAAACGACAGTGACAGTTATTCATTTACCGGCCGCATTGGAAACAACAGTGATTACCAGGGCTTTTTGCCCGTTCCGGGAATCGGGTTCTCCTGGTTTCTTAGCGAGTTGCGAACGGGTAAAAACAGCACTTCAGAGCGTTGGCGGGTGGCCATTGACGGCATAAGCTATGTTGGACCGTGGGGCTTCATGGGTCAGGTCTCCGCGGGGGAGACCAATCGTGAGTCTACATTCAATGGACTGGTTGAAATCAATCGAATAAATCGAGCCGGAAACATTGTCGGCTATCTCCAGTTTAAATCCTTCAACCAGAAAGCCGGAGAGCAGCGGTTACGTGCAAATTCGCTGAATTTTGGGTTGCGTGGCGAGGTTAATGATTACCTGACCCTCAGTGCCCAGGTAGAACGAGATCTGTCCACGTTTTCGGGTCTGGAACAAACTATCTTTGATATCCAGGCCCGATTTCGTATAGAGAGGTGAACACGATGATTAGAGAAAAGGCTGCCAGGTTCGCGACCTGTTTTGGCGTCGCGACGACTTTTTTTACACTCATGACTGCCTCGAACAGGGTGGAGGCAGTGGCCTATTGCTCCCTGCGCGATCCGGTATCTGCGATTCAGGAATTTTTCCCCAACATGACAGATTACCGTTCCCTTCTGGGGTCGGTGGAGGTCAACGTTCGGGAACGTCTGACTTCCGAGTTGTCGTATGACATGCATTTCAACGAGTTCGGAAAGCATACCCTTTACTTGGTCTACTCGGGACAAGCACCGATCGGGCTGGTTCAGGCGCGTTCAGAAAAAGGCGACTGGGGGCTTGACGAAATTGCATGGGCCCTTGATGTGGAGATGAGAATCAGGGATTTTCGATACCAGCGCAGTCGAAGTCGAGGGCGAGATGAAATTGAGCAGCAACGGTTTAAGAATGAGTTGATAGGAAAAGATTTCCAGGCGCTGAAAACCATGTTGACGGAGGATGGTAAGCGACTCGTAAATCCGCCGGAACATCTTTCACAGGAGGCCAGGGTTTTGGCGGCAACGGTGATTAGATCAGCGCTCAAAACCATCTTGGTCACCGAGACCGTGTGGGGAAACACCGCGGATGTTCAGCTGTTTCTGCCCAAATCAGAATCTAGCTGAAGGTAGCGGTCATTCCTGATGGTGCCATCTGATGAGTCCAAGCTAAGTATCAGAAGATACCTGGGTAACGTCATGGGAGGATCCGTCCTTCTGGGTGTCGCGCTGGCTTCTTACGCAAGCTGGCTGCTTTTGGACCTTGAGCAAAAACAAAATATGGTGGGGCGAGATTCGCTGCAACTTCTGGAATTAGAAAGCGCGCTCGAGCAGGCGGATATTCTCCTCACCTCGGCTGACCTTGCAATAGGTTCTGGCGAGACTTACACGGCGGCGCTCGCCATTGATCTCAGTCTCGATTTGCGCTTGAAGTTTTCGGATTTGAGCAAGATGCTTCCCGTCCAGTACGGCCCCGAGTTTGAGAAATTGGAGGCTCAACTCGAATCGATTCACTCACAACTTTCACGCAGTTCCGAGCTGTCGGGCTCAGGGAGGGCTGAGTCATTGCTTGATGAATTTGATTCCGCTTCACTCGCCTTGACCGTTACGCTGTCCGATCTTTACATCCCATACCAAGCAGAGGTTTTGAAAGACGCTGAGGCTGTAAGTAACTTTGAGACGAGGGTTAAGCGTCGGCTGGTGAGCGTGTTCCTGGTGTACGTGTTACTTAATCTGATGATCATACTGTGGTCGCTGCGAAAGATTGCTTTGCCCATCGAAGTGCTCACCAGAGACGCTGAGCGGAGCATCACCCGAGACCAAGCGTTCCAGCCAAGCACGGTCGGTCCCACCGAAATCGCAAAAATGGCAGATTTTTTCTCAAGGCTGACGGACAGCTTGAATCAGAAAGTAAGAGAACGCACCCTGACACTTGAAAACCGCACTTTGGAGCTCGAAAAGGAAATTGACATTCGCCGGAAAACCGAGTCGGAGCTGAAACGCGCAAAAGAGGTTGCGGAGCGTTCGGCCCACGTCAAATCCGAGTTTTTGTCCGTGATGAGTCACGAACTCAGAACCCCGCTCAATGTGGTGGTTTCATGCCTGGAGGTGTTGCGCAAGGACAGCGCCAGCGCACACCAATTGAAATTTGTGAACCTCGCGCAGGAATCGGGAAAGGCGCTCACCAAACTGATCAACGCAGTACTAGAGACGTCTAAAATCGAATCTGGTAAGCTCGAGTTGGACTCGTCTGAGTTTAATCTCGAATCAGAATTCGAAAAAGCTGTTCTGATGACAAAACAGGAGGCTTACAAAAGGGGGCTTGACCTTTTTTCTTTTCTGGATCCCAATTTACCTCAGAAGATTATCGGCGATGATCTTCGTTGGCGGCAGGTGGCCATCAACCTGATCGACAATGCCATCAAGTACACAGAATCTGGCTGGGTAAAAATCACCCTGAAAGCCGACCCATCGAGCTCCAATCGGTGCCTGTTGACTGTCCAAGACTCGGGACCAGGCATTGAACCAGAGCTTGGCCAGACTATTTTTGACGGGTTCACCCAAGCGGACAGTTCACTGAGTCGAATGCACTCGGGAGTCGGGCTGGGGCTGAAAATTTGTCGGGAAATAGCCATTGCCATGCACGGAGAATGCGATTACACATCGAAAGTTGGAAGCGGGAGCAAGTTTTGGTTCAGTATTCCCTCGATCGTGCCTGAGGATTCTTGCAGTGTAATGGAGTCTCTTGCGCTTGGTTTCACCAGAAAGCCTGTCGTATTTGTCCTGCGCGACGAGAACGACGAGCCGCTGCATTGGCTGCTGAGGCTGCTGGAGGCGTATGAATTCGAGCATGAGGTGACAGAGAGTGAAGAGGCTCTGCGGCAATCACTGGAAAAGCATAACGGGGTTGATTTTGCGGTGGTTGCAGTCACCGATACACCGCCGGTAATACCCACAGAACTTGAACTCGCTTTGACGAGCACTTCTGGTGCTACCCCGCTGATTCACTTGCGGAAATGTTTCGACGACTTTGAGGAATCCAGATCGGTTAATGCAGTTGAGCCTTGGCGACGCTTCGATCCCAGTGCACCCCTTGGATTGTTGCGCGCGATTTTGACGGGGGGCGAGACTGGAATTGAAGCGTACGGTGGCGAGTCTCATGCACCACGTTTGAATCGCCGTGCCACGGCTGATAGCGCGCACCTGGCTGTCCTGCTCTCTTCCGACGGAGAGTTGACTCTCATCGTGGAGGATTACTTCAGGCAAGCGGGCTACAACGTCGAAAATTTCCCGATCTTAGAGTTGTTAGCGCAAGGGGAAAAGGTCTGTGAAGCCGACCTTATCGTGTTGCTGGTGCCAAAAGCGATGGATGAAGGACGTCTGCGGAAGCTTGTCGCGACCATCCGTGGGGTGAACGTAAGCGTGGGCCTGATTGTCGTGTCCCATTTCAAGGTCGAAAAGTTCGTTCCTGAGCAATATGATATGGATCGCATCAGGGTATGCGATCCACTGCCATCGAAAACGCGGCTGCTCGAAATTGCCGGCGAACTCACCGTGTCGTCATGACGCGTTCAGCCAATCTTCTCTCGCACAGATGTGTTGAAGTATCGTTGGCTTGATCACCATCAAGAGGCGGGGTCATAGCGCGATGTGCGCTGGAACCCACTGACGGGGCAGCGCGATTCTCCCGCAAACTCGTTCTTTTTAAGCGGCCTCAGTTGCATCCTGCGGCGAATTGTCGTGGGCGAGCTGGCGCAGCACGTAATGTAAGATTCCGCCATGCCGGAAATATTCAATTTCTTTTGGCGTGTCGAGCCGGACAATCGCTTCGAAGCGGGTTACGGAGCCGTCCGGTTTGCGTGCACACACTGAAACCGTCTCAGCACTGCCATCAGCCAGGCCGGAGATGTCATAAGATTCCGTGCCATCAAGGCCGAGCGTTTCAGCGCTCTCACCGTTCTTGAAGTTCAGCGGCAAGACTCCCATACCGATCAGGTTGGATCGGTGAATGCGTTCGAAACTGGTGGTGATCACGGCCTTGACGCCCAGAAGCTGGGTGCCCTTGGCAGCCCAATCCCTTGAAGAGCCTGTTCCGTATTCTTTTCCTGCAATCACCACGAGAGGGGTGCCGTTTTGCTGATAGCGCATGGCCGCCTCGTAGATGCTAGTCACTTCGCCAGTCGGGTGAAAGGTCGTCCACCCGCCCTCGGTACCCGGAGCCAGCAGGTTGCGTAACCTGACATTAGCGAAAGTGCCGCGCATCATCACCTGGTGATTGCCCCGCCGGGAACCGTATGAATTAAAGTCCGCACGAGCGACACCCCTAGATTTGAGGTATTCACCCGCCGGCGAGTCCTCCTTTATAGCCCCAGCAGGTGAAATGTGGTCGGTGGTGATCGAGTCCCCAAGCAGAGCCAGACAACTTGCGCCGAAAATGTCGCTGATTCCGGGGGCGTCCATGCCCATGTTTTCAAAGTAGGGCGGATTCTGGATGTAGGTCGAATCAGCCTGCCAGGCGAACATTTCGCCTTGTGGTGAATCAACGGTTTTCCAGCGCTGGTCACCCTCGAATACACTGCGGTAACTCGCCTGGAACATGTCCCGGGTCACGTTTTCAGCAACCACGGCCTGAATCTCGTGGCTGGATGGCCAAAGGTCCTTAAGGTAAACGGGTTGCCCGTCTTCATCATGTCCCAGTGGGTCTGTGGTCAGGTTGAGGTCCATGGAACCAGCCAGTGCATAGGCCACGACCAGGGGTGGTGAGGCCAGGTAATTCATTTTTACATCGGCATGAACACGGCCTTCGAAATTACGATTTCCGGAAAGCACGGAACACACCACCAGGTCATTTGCACGCACGGCATCACCAATGGCCTCAGGTAAGGGCCCGGAATTTCCGATGCAGGTGGTGCAGCCGTAGCCGACCACGTGGAATCCAAGCGCTTCGAGATCGTCCATCAGGCCCGCGCGTTCGAGATAATCGGTGACCACCCTGGAACCCGGGCCGAGGGATGTTTTCACCCAGGGCTTGACCCGCAATCCGGCCCGCACGGCGTTTCTGGCTAAAAGGCCTGCTCCGAGCATGACCGCCGGATTTGAAGTGTTGGTGCACGATGTAATTGCTGCAATAACCACGGCGCCATCCTGTAGTTCGAATGACTTTCCATCCTGGCTGACGTTGGCTGCTGAGCCCGCGTCCTCATCGTTCGCGAGATGGCCGTGATTCAGTCGATAATTTTCCTTGGCTTCGCTCAGCAGCACACGGTCCTGGGGCCGCTTGGGTCCTGCAAGGCTTGGAACTACGCTGCTCATGTCGAGTTCAAGGGTTTCGCTGTATTGCGCTTCTCCCGCGCTCTGGTCGCGAAACATTCCCTGGGCTTTCGCATACTGCTCGACCAGTTCGATGTGTTCCTCGGTGCGTCCTGACAGGCGCAGGTAATTGAGGGCCTCGTCGTCGATAGGGAAGATGCCGCAGGTTGCGCCATATTCGGGGGCCATGTTGGCGATCGTGGCCCGATCAGCCAGAGGCAATTCATCGAGACCGTCACCAAAGAATTCCACAAACTTGCCCACAACACCCAATTCCCTGAGCATCTGCACGACGGTCAGGACCAGGTCGGTTGCAGTGGCCCCTTCAGGTAATTTTCCAGTGAGACGGAATCCCACCACCTGGGGAATCAACATGGTGATCGCTTGTCCGAGCATGGCCGCTTCAGCCTCGATGCCGCCTACGCCCCAGCCCAGTACGCCAATGCCATTGATCATCGTGGTGTGTGAATCGGTACCCACGACGGTGTCGGGATAGGCGATGAGCCGGCCTTCTTTCTCGGCGCCAAAAACCACGCGCGCGAGGTGTTCAAGGTTGACCTGGTGCACGATCCCGGTATTGGGCGGCACAACTCTGAAATTGCTGAGTGCGCTCTGTCCCCAGCGCAGGAAGCTGTAACGTTCCTGGTTGCGTTTGAATTCAATTGCGTTATTGAGTTCAAGCGCGTTCTCGGAGCCGAATTTGTCCACCTGAACGGAGTGATCAATCACCAGTTCGGCTGGTGACAAGGGGTTGATCAGGCTGGGATCACCTCCAAGCTGTTGCATCGCATCGCGCATCGCGGCGAGGTCCACCACAGCGGGTACTCCGGTAAAATCCTGCAGCACCACCCGGGACGGGGTGAATGCAATTTCGGTCTCAGGGTCGGCCTTGGGCTCCCAATTGGCCAGAGCCTCGATGTCGCCGCG
>CAXQNK010000006.1:0-8141 GCA_964225175.1 Candidatus Nitrosopumilus sp.
ATCCGAGATCGTAAGCAGTGACTGGAGTTCAGACGTGTGCTCTTCCGATCTCGCCTCGAAAGCCGGCTCGCGCACGACTTCAGCGAATAAGTCCAGTGATGGCCCGAGGTTGTCTTTCAGGGCCGACAGGCTGGCCGTGGACATATCGAGATCTGAGCCGGTGCTGATCCGGGCACCCAGCATCTCCGCTTCCGCCGCGATTTCCAGTGCGTTCTTGTCCCGGGTGCCCTCATCCATCATGGCCAGCCTGTCGGCACTGAAAGCCAACCTCGGGCCATCACTGGATCTTTTCGCTGAAGTCGTCCGCGAGCCGGCTTTCGATGAACAGGAAATAGAACGACTGCGTAAACGTTGGCTGGGCGATATCCAGCAGGAGAAAAACAACCCGGTCCAGCTGGCGCTGCGCAATTTGCCGCCACTCATCTTTGGTGAAGGTCATGCCTACGGTATTCCCTTCACGGGCTCGGGGACTGAGGAGTCCATTGCTTCCCTGACTCGTGATGACCTCGTGAACTGGCACCAGACCTGGATTCGCCCCAGCAATGGCACGCTCTTCGTGGTGGGCGACACCACCATGGAGGAGATTCTGCCGATGTTGAACAAGCGGTTCGGCAAGTGGCGTGAAAACCGCATGGCCGTGCCGCGAAAGAACATCTCGACGGTCGCGATGGCGGAAGAAAGCGTCATCTTTATCATTGACAAGCCGGGCGCTCCGCAGTCCCTGATTCTGGCGGGCCACATCGCGCCCCCGACCGGCGTGGAGAATAACCTGGACATCATCACCATGAATGATGTTATTGGTGGTTCATTCACCGCCCGGGTGAATATGAACTTGCGCGAGGACAAGGGCTGGGCCTACGGCGCTCGAACGATGATGATGGATGCGCGTGGGCAACGCCCGTTCATCGTTTATGCCCCTGTTCAGACCGACAAGACCATAGATTCCATCGCTGAACTGAACCGGGAATTTGACGAGTACCTCGGTATCCGGCCGGCAACGCAGGACGAATTGAACAAGAGCGTGCGCAACAACGTGAACAGCCTGCCCGGGCAGTTTGAAACCGCGAGCGCCGTGATGGGCACCTTGCAGAATAATGATCGCTTTGGCCGGCCTGATGACTATGTCACGACCTTGAAAGGCCGGTATGAAGCAGTCAATCTCGAAGGTGTCCAGGGTGCCGCTGAACAGGTCATGCATCCGGAACGGTTGACCTGGCTGATTGTGGGTGACCGCGAGAAGATCGAAGCAGACCTCACGGCCATGGGGCTGGGTACCGTTCGCATCATGGACGTGGATGGTCAAGTGATCGAATAAGCCAGCTTCCCGGGCGATTGCCATGACGATGAGCGAGCCCCACCCCGCGTGGGGCTTGTTCTTTGTGCCCTCCATGAATTGCCGTTACTCCTTGCGTACACAGGGCTTGTGGGCATTCCAAACCGGGGTGAGGTCTCGATATCCTGCCCCCCAGAAGTGCCTGACCAGCGCCTCGAGACCCTCGACTATACTGATCATGGGTAATACCTCTGGCCGGCACGCGTTGTTGCGCGGAGCGCCTGATCTGAAAAAGTAGCTGAGTGGCATGTCATGAACATCAAAAACCTTTTGTCGTATCTCTTGGTGGCCCTGCTGGGGGCGCTCATTACCTTGTTCATGATGCCCAGGCCGTTGCAAAAACTGCCCGCAGGCACGATCCCTGGCTCCTCTGACACAGTCAACGAGCGCAAGACCCAGTGGCAAGCCAGCGCCATGGATCGTGTGGGTGCGCGGCAATCGTTGTTTGTCCAGTTTCCGGGTATCGTCGCCGCCATTCAGCGCGGCGGTGCATTCGGTGGGACTTTTTCGAGGACGATTGCTACCGACATATTCGCCACCACCGACGCGGGCATCGCAGATGCCCGGCGACTCTCCCGGATAGAGGCAATGGCCCCCCGCACCTGGATGATCTACCTGCCGTTGGTCAATGTCGTTGTGTTTGAGACTTCCGAGGGGCTGGTGGTCGTGGATACCGGAATGAGTGCCGCGGGACCTGTCGTTAACGAATTGATACGCAGCGTGAGCGACCGCCCCATTCATACGATCATTTACACCCATGGCCATGTCGATCATGCCTACGGCACCTGGGCGCTGATGGCTGATCAGCCCAGAATCATTGCGCACGAGGACGTTACCGTGCGATTTGACCGGTACATCCGGTTGCGGGGAAGTATTGCAAAGTACATGGGTCAGCCGGTGAGCAGTTTGCCGGAGCGGGCCTCTGATCTGATCTATCCCACGCACACCTTTGAGGATGACCTGAGCCTGACCATTGGCGGAGAGATTTTTGAGCTGCGGGCACGACCGGGAGAAACTGACGATCAGCTGTACGTCTGGGTGCCGGGCCGAAAAATACTCGCCACCGCGGACTATTACCAGGGATTTTTACCCAATGCTGGAAACGGCAAGCGCGTGCAGCGCTACCCGCAGGAGTGGGCGGATGCTTTGTTGGAGATGGCGAGCGAGGAACCGGACCTGTTGCTTCCGGCGCACGGCGCTGCGTTGCGCGAACCGGCGCTCATCCAGGAAAATCTGCGCATCCTTGCAGAGGCGCTACAACTGGTAATCGATCACACCGTCGCCGAACTCAACAAGGGAACTCGGCAGGATCTTGTTTACCGGTCGCTGGAAGTGCCCGACCGGTTGCTTAACCATCCAAGCCTGAAACAGCAGTATGTGAGCTGGCAGGACATCTCGAAAATGGTCATGCGCAGACATGTTGGCTGGTGGGATGATATTCCCTCACACTGGGCGCCAGCCTCTTTTGACGCGCAGGCTGCCGAGATCGGCCGGCTTGCCGGTGGCGTGGCGCAACTGGACCGACGCGCACGCGCACTGCTGGACACCGATATCGTCATGGCGAGCCACCTGGCGGACTGGGCCTGGTTTGCCCAGCCCGGAGACCCGATGGCCCAGAAATTGCTTATCGATGTCTATGCACACCGCATTATGAATACAGAGGCGACCACGCAGGAAATTCTCGCGTACGTGGAGACCATGACCCGAGCCCGCAGATTGCAACTGGGTCATTCGGATTGACTCCAAGTGGCACTGTTTTATTGATATCGGTCAATGTCTTTCAACGGAGGTCAGTCATCATGGCGGGGCGATGTCGATAGGAGTGCGAGATTTGATAATGATAAATGTTTTAAAACGCTTAGTGGTTCTCAGTCTTCTGGGGATGGGCCTGTTCCTGGCACCTGAGTCGTACGCGACCGAATTATGCAAATGGGTAGACGAAACAGGGTGCGTGCACTTTGATTCTGAATGCCCGGAAGGTGTAGAAGGGGAATCCATCAAGCTGGTGGCTGGTGCACCGGCAACAGGCAAGAGCGCTCCGAGCGAGGCCGCTGCTCCGGGGATGTCGGATAAAACACTGGAAACGGTTCCCGAAATCGTGGAGCAATCCACGAGCAGAAGGGAACTGCTCAGCCATATTCACGAGGTTTATGGATGCTGGCAACGGGTGCGTTCCACTCGGCTTGATTATCCCAGTCGAATCGAACTCTTCGCTTTTGAAGAACCCGATCATCAATACTTTTGCTTTGGTCGGGGCGGGCGCTTGCTCATCTACATGACGAATACGCTCCCGGATTGGCCGCTGTCGCAGCTTTCCGGTCGTATTGAGGCCTTACACAACCCACCAGAAGAATGGTTCCATCTGAGCGAAAACGGCCTGATCGACATCCGGAACACCAGGACGGGGGCTACACTGCCCTGGACCACATACATCACCCGGGGGCACCTGGAGTCAGAGGGCTTGATGGACGGGGACTTGCTGATGTCATTGCGTCACGAGGCGACGGCTGAAGACCTGTATATCAGGCACTTGAGGAGGGTGGACTAAGCTCATGGTGAGAATGTGTTGCCTGTGGGGCCTGACCCTGATACTGCTCATTCCGGGCGGGCTTCGGGGCGAGGTCTGCAAATGGGTGGATGATGCCGGTACGGTGCATTACGAGGCAGAGTGTCCCGAGAACATTGTGGGCGAGAACTTCGAACTGGAGGCGCAAGATGGTTCTCCAATGGGTTCTGAGGCACGGTCCCCAGGCCAGCTTGCCGATCGGGACCGGTGGGCGCGAAACCAGCCCGTAAGCACTTTGCGGTCGTTGCCGCCAGCCCAGTCACGGTATTTGGTCAGCTCTGATTGGCGAGTGCGAGCAGAGCTGGAGGAGCAAGGTGCGCGATTTATCCTCAAATTGGCTGCCACCGATCGTCTTGATGCGGGTCGTTTTTTGGAAGTACGGTTTCCTGATCCTGCCGAGCCGGGAGAATCGGTATTTGCGCAATCAACTTACGACGGACTCTCACCGGTGCTGCGCTTTGAGTCCCCGGTGTTGAGAGGATTCAAGTGCTGGGCATATCACGTCGATGTCGTGGTGTACGAGGATGAAACCAGGAACCGTGTGCTGGGTAAGCACCAACAACGGATCGCTTCGCTTTTTGACATTTCCAGGGCCAGGAATGAGCGGGAATTCGAAGAGGCGATTACAGGGCGGGGTAATTGCGATCAAGGGTCTCGCGAGGGTGCAGAGTCAAAACCCGACTATGACCGCATGACGCTTGCCGAGCTCCGCTTGGCGTGTGCTGCTGAGCGTGAAACTTTGGTCAAGCCCGAGCGTGATTTTCTGATCCGCGAGTGCATAGAAACCGAGGGCAAGGAACCGGAGTACTGTGCGATGTTTTACGAGAGCTATGGGGCCACGGAGCCGAGAGGTGATCGACGCAAACCGCTTTACCATGATCGTGCTCCGGCCTGCCGGGCTGAAGACGCGCGACTGTGGGAACACTGATTTCCCGAACCACCTTGATATAAGCTCAACCGCTCTGCTTACTCGATTGCCGGGCGTAGTGTTTCCGCAAGGCGTTCTTCTGGACCTTGCCCATCGTATTTCGTGGCAGTTCGGGAACGAAAATAATCTGCTTGGGCACTTTGAAGTTCGCCAGTGCCTCTCGGCACGCCTCGATAATGTGCTGAGCATTCTGCTCAGCGGCAGGCTGGGTCACGATCACCGCGACAACGGTTTCACCGAGGTCGTCATGCGGCAGGCCGATGACGGCTGACTCCTCGACACCCGGCAGTTTATCGATAAAAAGCTCCACCTCCCTGGGATACACATTGAGCCCTCCGCTGATGACGAGGTCCTCGGCTCTGCCGACGATCGAAACATAGCCCTCTGAGTCGATCTCGGCCTTGTCTCCAGTATTGAAGAAGCCATCATCCGTGAAGTCTTCCGCGGTCTTTTCCGGGCGTTGCCAATAACCCTTGAACACGTTCGGGCCGCGCACCTGCAGATTGCCTATGGCTCCGGGCGGGAGTGTACTGCCCTCATCGTCAACGATGCGGACTTCGATGCCCGGCAAGGCTGGGCCCACCGTTCCCGGTTTGCGTGCACCGACGAGTGGGTTGGAGGTGTTCATGTTGGTCTCCGTCATTCCGTATCTCTCAAGGATGCGGTGACCGGTTCTCGCCTCAAAGGCGTGAAAGGTCT
Source organism: Candidatus Nitrosopumilus sp. (assembly GCA_964225175.1). Lineage (GTDB taxonomy): Bacteria > Pseudomonadota > Gammaproteobacteria > Xanthomonadales > SZUA-36 > WTJD01. The sequence goes on from CAXQNK010000006.1 coordinate 5,527, forward strand.
CGGTGAGCAGAGGCGCGGAACCCGAAATGAACAGGCGCATGTTGCTGGTCAGGTTTCGGTCGAGCAAAGACTGATCCAGCAAGCGTGTGTAGTAGGTAGGAACCCCCATCATAACGGTGCATTCAGGAAGAAAGCGGCAGACTTCCTCGGCACGGTAGCGGCTGAGCCAACGCATGCTCGCACCGCTTCCCAGAACGCAGCCCGTGGCAACGAACAGACCATGGACATGAAAAACTGGCAGGGCATGGAGCAAGCGATCCTGCTCGTTGAATCCCCAGTATTCGATCAGTGTCCTGGCATTGCTGGTGAGGTTTCCATGAGTCAGCATGATGCCCTTGGGTTGGCCCGTGGTACCGGACGAATAGAGCAATGCGGCGGTGTCGTTCGCGGCGCGTGGCAGCGTGCCAAACGTTGAATCCTGATGATTGGCCAGGTCTGAGAGTTCACCGGAACCGTGGGCGTCCATGGTGTAAATCATGGCGGTACAGGTGATGCTCGCGAAATCGGCAAGCCGTTCGGGATCACAGACCACGAGAGAGGGTTCAGCATCGGCCAGGAAGTAAGCCAGCTCCGATGGTGTGTACGCCATGTTGAGCGGATGGTAGACCAGGCCCGAACGGATACAGGCCAGGTACAGGCACAAAGCCTCCGGAGACTTCCTCACCTGCACTGTCACGCGGTCGCCGGCCTGGATGTCCAGGGCGCTCAATGCTCGCGCCAATTGCGCTGACCGCTGTTCGATCGCGCTGTAGCTGTAGCCCTTGCCATCTCGCGTGCACAGCAACTCCTTGTGCCCAAAAGCCTCAAAGCTGGGCTCGAAGAATCGGTAAAGGTTATGGTCGCTCACGGTCTTTCTTTCAATTGGCGCATGCTAGTATGAAGTCTCGAGGCCGGCGGCTGGATTTCTGAAACTTTGCAGTGCTGGCTTTGTACCATAATCCGGGAAAAAAAGTGTATGGCACGTGACTTCCGAGATTAAACAGTGCATCGAGCAGATCGGCATTACCGGATTGACGGCAGTGCAGCTCTCGAGGGCCATCCGGCAGCGTTGCCTCAGCTGTGTCGATGTCATGCAGGCTTTTCTCGAACGTATCGATGTGATGAACCCCACAGTGAATGCGATCGTGAGCAGGCGTAATTCAGAAGACTGCCTTCGTGATGCCCATGATGCCGACCAGGCATTGGCGGCCGGGCAGTATCGAGGTTGGATGCATGGCCTGCCACAGGCGGTCAAGGATCTTTCCAACGTGGCGGGATTCCCAACCCGCCATGGAACGCCACTCAGCTCTGCTGAACCGGTCGCTCGTGACGACCCCCATGTAGCGTGGATGAGAGAGGCGGGAGCCCTGTTTATCGGCAAGACCAACGTGCCCGAGTGGGGTCTGGGATCCCAGACGTATAACGCGCTGTTTGGAACAACGCGAAACGCCTGGAATTCGGAGTGGACAGCTGGAGGCAGCAGTGGCGGCGCGGCCTGTGCCCTGGCGTTGCACATGTTACCGGTTGCTGACGGTACCGACATGATGGGTTCATTGCGCAATCCGGCGGCGTTCAATCACGTGATTGGCTTGCGGCCCAGCAGAGGGTTCGTCGTGCAATCAGCAACGACCGATTCACTCGCTGCGATGTTGAGTACGCCGGGCCCCATGGGGCGCACGGCAGAGGATGTGTACTGCCTGTTGATGACCCTGACGGGCGCCATGCGTGATGGCGCGAGTGTTCCGCCTGTGCCCCTTGAAGCGGATGCCTTGGAAGGGACACGCATCGGCTGGTTGGGTGATCTGGACGGCTATCTGCTCATGGAAGAGGGCGTATTGGCGCTCTGTGAGCAGACGCTTGAAATGATTGCCGCCCATGGCGCTGAAACCGAAACGGTTCTGCCTCGATATCCCATGGATCGTCTGTGGCGAAGCTGGTTGACTCTCCGCCAATGGACTCACCGAGCGGATGCCCATTGGTACGAGGATCCAGCGAAGCGAAGCCTCATGAAGCCGGAGTGGCGCTGGGAAATCGAGGGTGGCCTGGCCCTGGCTCAAGAAGAACTTGCGGCGGCACATTCCATCCGCCAGGACTGGGAAGACGTTCTGGACGACCTGTTTCGACGGCATGATGTCCTGGCTTTACCAGCCGCGCAGGTGTTTCCTTTCGACGCTGGAGTTCAATGGCCTCAGGCCATTAACGGCGCGCCGATGGACAGTTATCATCGGTGGATGGAGGTCGCCGTGCCTGCGAGCCTCGGCGGGTTACCCTCCGTCAGTGTGCCCGTGGGTGCTGATGTCCGGGGCAGACCGATGGGTCTGCAGTTCATGGGACGGCCCGGGCAGGACCGCAAGCTCCTGGAATTCGCCCGGGACTATCAGAGCCGGATCAGTCTGGCGCCTCCCGCAGTGCTGTCGTCGCTGCCAGCTGATGAAGTTTCGGGATCCTGCTGATGGGTGTTTGCCATGTGGTGCTCCGACCCCGGATCAGTGTTGTGTCGCTGGCGTGACAAGTGCGGCCCGGGCACAAAAATACATGGTACCGTTTATCGATGAGTTGTCATTTCTGACAGTGTGTCATAAAATCAGGCCTCAATAGTTATGCACATTGGGAGGATGACTCATGAAAATGAGATG
>CAXQNK010000007.1:0-3990 GCA_964225175.1 Candidatus Nitrosopumilus sp.
AGATGCAGCTCGCAAACTGAAGTCGTTCTCCTCACCGTAGCCACGGCCAAATATTTTCTCATCAAACAATCCCACCCGGTCGATCGCACTGCGCGAAATGGCCATGCAAAACCCGACTGCTGTTGGAATTTCCGGGTATTCAGGCGGGCCGGAGGCCCGGAAGACGCGTGCTATGGCATCGAGGTCTTCCGGAATACTGTGGGACTCGCACAACTTGGGGAATGAGGCAATTTCACCATTGTTGGTCCACGGTGTCGCCGTGGCGATGTCACTGACCTCAGCCAGGCAACGACCGAGTGACTCGAACCACCCGCGACTGACCTGGGTATCGGAATTCAACAAAATGACATCACCCCCGGAATGCCTCATGCCTTGGTTCACCGTCGCGACGAACCCCTTGTTGATCGCACGGGTTTGCAGCTCATGCCGCTCGGATTGGGCAGCCCATGATTGCAGACAGGTACGCACCGCTTCATCGGTAGAGCCATCATCGATGACCAGGACGGGCGCGTGAGGTGAAGCATTGTGAATGGACAAAAGACAGACCTTCACATGCTCGAGCGCATTGAACACCGGGACGATCACGAGCGGAAGGGAACCCGGCCGCACGGCTCAGGAACCTTGTCCGGGGGTGTCTTTCTGTTTCCAGGAAAGTGGCAGGCGCACGAATCCGAACTCTCCGCTCTCGCCCGTCACCCTGAAGGGTATTTCATGCGTGTCGCACATTCGCAGGCCCTCGGGGTCCATAGCGTGCACCCGAAGTTGATAGCGACCGGGAAGCAAAGGCAGTGTCTCAAACTCGATGCTGTAACGAAAGCAATGTTCGTCGACCGCTGTCGGTTCGACATCGACAACATCAGAGGCAACACCGTATACCGGTGTTCCGTCCGCCCGGACAATGCCGACCAGGCAAACCGGGGGACGGCGGTCTGGCGAGTACAAATCGATACAGGCATGGAGTCCGTTTTCCACTTGACCCGATGCCAGCGCTTCTTCCGGACCCAGCTGAACGTCGCTGACACGGTAAATTCCCTTTGCTCCGCTTACCCCCTGGCGCTGCTGCTTTTCCTGTGCGCTTCGGTTTTCATGCCAGGCCATGTATTCCTGCGTGACGGCATGCACATCGCCATACTGCTCAACTCTTCCAGCGTGCAGCCATAGGGCTTTCTGGCACATTTTCTGAACGAGATAAACACTATGTGACACCATCAACAAGGTCCCGCCATTGCCAAGAAATTGTTCTATCCAGCTGATGCACTTTTTCTGAAAGGACTCATCTCCCACCGCAAGCACTTCGTCGGTGATCAGTAACTCCGGTTGCGATGCTGTAACTACGGCGAAACCCAAGCGAACCACCATGCCGGACGAGTAATGCTTGACGGGTTCATGGATATACTCCCCGATATCCGCGAAATCGAGAATATCCTGCATGCGACGGTCAAGCTCAGACCGGCTCATCCCCAGCAACGACGCTTTCATTCGGACGTTTTCCAGGCCCGAGAATTCGGGATTAAAGCCCGCGCCCAGCTCCAGCAGGGCCGCGGAACGTGCGCGCAAACTGACCCTGCCACTGCTCGGTTGAATCACACCGGTCAGCACCTTCAGCATGGTCGATTTACCCGCACCGTTTTCTCCAATGATGCCGAGTGACTGTCCCCGAAAAACTTCAAGGTCGATGTCTTCAAGGACCTTGGCGCCAAGGCGTGGTTCCCGGCCGGCCAGGACAGCGATGAACGCGCGCAGTCGCTCGCCGGGATGATGCACCCTGGGATATATTTTGGACACCTTCTCCAGGCGAACCAGCGCATCCATCAGACAAAGTCCTCGAAATGACCGGCCAAACGCCTGAAGAATCGCAAGGCGAGCCAGAATAGAACCCCGAGGATCAGCGGAACCCACCAGTAGTGAATTGGCCATTCCAAGCGTCCGAACAAAAACAGGGCTCTGAGCTCCTCAACAAACCAGGTCATCAGGTTTAATTCGAGAATCCAGGAGACGCTCTCGGGCAGATATTCCCGGCTGTAAATGATGGGGGTCATGAAAAACCAAAAAGTCATGAGGGGAGGCAGGATCTGCGCGACATCCTTTATGAAGACATTCAGGGCGCTTGCAAACAGCGCAAGCGCGACCGCAAAACACCAGAGCAGGGCCATCACACCAAGGGCAATGGGCAATAACATCCAGTGAATTGGCGTTCCTGTGGCCGCTAACAAGGCAAGGACAACGAGATAGCCAAGACCATTTGCAATAAACGTGGCGGTAACTGTCGCTATCGGTAACTGCTCAGAAGCAAACGCCACCTTGGTAATCAAGGCCGCATTTTGCTGAACGGAACCGCTGCCCTTGATAACGCCCTCGGAAAACGCGATCCAGGGCCACATCGCAACCGCCAGGAACGCAACAAACGATACCTCCCCGCTTGCTATTCGAGGCTGGAAAATGGTGGTGAACACGAATGCATAAATGGCGAGAAGCGCCAAAGGTTGGAGGATCAACCATGCGAGTCCGGTAACATTCTCAAGATAGTCCTGACGCAACTGGCGGGCGACAAGCACCCTGAAGAACAGGGTATTTCTCTTGACGCGCTTGAATTGAGACAACGGTTCAAATCCTCGGTTGGAGGTTCGCCACCTATTGTAGCCTCAGGCCATCGAGCTCAACAGCAAAACGACGGTGGGTTCATTGTGAATGGGTGTCGGGCGCATTAGCCTGATCATCACCAAGGTATCGATCCACAAGCGCCTCAACCGCGCCATCTGCGTATTCGAAAGTCTGCTCTTCAATCACTTCACGCGCAAAACGTTTGCGAGACCGGTCAGAGTAATCGATTTTTTGTGCGCCAATCAGCCTGTCACGAACTTCCTCAAACGGCCTTTGACGGGACGGCGTAAGACCGTCCAGCCTGATGATGTGCACACCATGCACTGTAAGGACGGGTTCCGAAAACTCCCAGGGAACGCTCAGCGCCTTCATCGCCTCTTCAAAAGGCTTGACCATCTGACCGATCCGCGCCCTGCGAATACGGCCTTGGCGCGATTCAACATTGGGGTCCTCGGAATACTGCATGACCATTTCGTCGAATTCCTCTGGAGCCGCGCGTGCTCGGCTGAGGTATTCCTCGGCCAGCGTGATGGTCTCATCCTCTCCGCGCTCATCGGTCTTGAGTAACAAATGGGTGATATCCCAGCTTTTTGGGCTCATAAACTGATCAATATTGAGTCGGTAATATTCCTCCGCCAGAGCCTCAAAGTCGGCATCTGGCGCCGCGCTCACGCGGTGATCCAGCCAGGCCTCAGCCAGCTCTTTGTCCGCAGCGAGCGCCATTCGTCCGATGGCAATCGAATCCTGGTTGAATCCCGCGTCCCTGGCCTGTTGAGCCAGCGCCGTGTAGATCATCATATCTTTGGTCATCTCATGGATTTTTTGCCAATCCCTGATGAAACCGAGGCGATGCCGCTCCGGAATGCGTGCCAGTGCGGCGTCCATCATTTCCTGCGAAACGACGACATCTCCCATGCGCGCGTAAGTTTCCTGATGATTAACATCGCTCCCCTGTTCACGCGAACAGGCGCCCATGAGCATAAGCATGCCCGAAAGGATTATTCGATAGAAGTGCTTCAATCTCTTCGGTCTGAGGAACAACGTGCGCGCTCCAGCCATATCGGCATCGGCGCGCACGCGTTCATCTGTCTGTCCAGTTCTAGTTCGTGCCGATCCGGGTTTCGCAGTACGTGTTGTCCGGTCCACAATAATCATCACGGAACTTGATATTGAGGTAGTAGGTTTCGCCCGAGCTGCCTTGTTTGATCTCACAACGCGTTGTCGGACCGGAGTCGTTGTCGTCGATGTCGTAAAACAATCTGCCGGAGGGGTTGGCCCTCTTCTTGCAACCGGACGGTACATTTTCGATTTGTCCGGGACAACTCGCCATAGCGAAGTCTCTGGTGTAGGCGTAGCCCATGGCTAACACGGAGACTGTGGCGATCAAGT
>CAXQNK010000008.1:0-9789 GCA_964225175.1 Candidatus Nitrosopumilus sp.
CGAGCCGAAACCGAAGGCCAGGAACCCCAGTGGAGTTCGAAACGCAATGCGGCGGGCCTCCCGGAGAAGGAGATCGCCCTGCTCTTCAGCCTCTGGGCTGGGTTCTTGCTCTGTCATCTGAAATGCTCATGTCCGGATCGCCGTGGAACATATTCACCCCCACCGGGCTTGAGACATCGAACGCGATCGTCCCGGGTGATAATGCCCACAACATTCAGGTTCAAACCGAGTGATTGAGAGAGCCCGGCAAGCTCCGCCTTTTTTGCGCTCGGCCAGCAAAAACAAAGCTCGTAATCATCGCCTGCTGTTAATTGTAAATCCCATCGATCTTCCTGGGACAGTTGTTTCAGCGCATCTGTGATGGGCAGTTGGTCCAGGAATAAGTCCGCAGCACAACCGGATTGTCTCGCGATATGCCCTAAATCCTGTAGCAGCCCATCCGATATATCGATACATGGAGTCCGCCATTCCAGCAACGCGCGCCCCAGTGCCACCCTGGGCTGGGGTCGATGCAGGGCCTCAGCCAAGGGCTCGGGACACACATGGCCTTCCCGAAGCAAGCGCAGCGCCAGGCCGGCCTCCCCGATGTTCCCAGAGACGACCACCAGGTCCCCCGCGTGCGCACCGGAGCGTGTCAGCGCCTTCCCTGTCGGCACCCAACCCAACGCGGTCATGCTGACAGACATAAGGCCTCGACAAGTGTCACCACCCACCAACTCGATCTCATGTTCGCTCGCCAGTGCATTGAATCCCTGAATAAACTGCCTCACCCACGCCGGGTCGGCCTCGGGAAGGCTGAGCGACATCAGGACCCAACGCGGCGTCGCACCCATCGCCGCCAGATCACTCAGGTTCACTGCCAGGCACTTATAGCCTATGTCTTCGGGCGCGTCATGGCCTGAGAAGTGGATGCCCGAATTCAGACAGTCTGTTGTGGCTACCAGCTCCATCCCGTCCGGGATACTCAATACAGCTGCGTCGTCACCGATACCGAGCACGACATCGGCTGATGCCGGCTTAAGTTGACTCTGGATGTGCCGAATCAGGTCGAATTCAGCGCTCACCTTCCGTGCCCTCTCCAAGCCCAGGCGCATGCTGCGTTGGCTCCAGCCACGATTTCACTGCTTTGTCCAGAACCGCGTTAACATATCCATGCGCCTGCTCTGCGCCAAACCGCTTGGTCAGCTCGACCGCTTCATCGATGACAACCGCTGGAGGCACTTCGGGATGCCGGTCGATTTCCCATGCAGCCTGAAGCAGTATGATCCGTTCTATGACATCCAGATGCTGTGCCTCCCGGTCAATCAGGACGCTCACCCGTGACTCGAGGTCTTGCCAGGACCCTGCCACACCCAGCACCTGCTCCTTAAACCACGCCGAATCCACTTCGCTGAAGTCCTGGACATCCAGAAACTGCCTAACAATTTCCCTGGGAGGACGTGGATTGAGTCGCCATTGATAGAGCGCTTGCAAGGCACGGCGACGCGCCCTGCGGCGCGGCTCAAATTTGGATACGGTTCCTGAGCGCATGCATCAAGCCCCTGGGCCGTCTTTCAGCCTTTGGATCAGGCCCAGCATGTGGAGCGCCGCCATACCGCAATCAAAGCCCTTGTTACCCCTGTCCATGTCGGCTCGCTCCATGGCCTGCTCAACCGTATCAGTGGTTAACACTCCGAAAGTAACGGGGCAACCCGAGCTCACGCTAAGCCGCGACAATTCAGCAGCACAGGTCCCTGCGACGTAATCAAAGTGTGGCGTTTCGCCCCGAATAACAGCCCCCAGCGCAATCACCGCGTCACAGTTTCCGCTGCTCAGTAACGCTTGCGCAGCCAGTGGCAATTCAAAAGCACCCGGAACCCAGGCCGTCACAATTTCGTGCTCGGCCACATCATTCCTGATCAATGCATCCTTCGCACCCCTCAGCAGTTGATCGGTAATGAACTGATTGAATTGCGCAGCGGCAATTCCGATGCGCTTGTGCCCGGTAGAGCACTTCAGAGAGTATTCAGGCATTTTATGGATTCCTCAAGATTCCTCACCAGGCTCAACATATTCGACCACCTCCAGTCCAAACCCGGATAAGCCTGTGAGCTTCACTGGCGCACTGAGCACGCGCATTTTCCTGATCCCCAGATCATGAATGATCTGTGCACCAATTCCGTAAGTTCTCAGTTCTTGGGAGCGTCGGTCGTCACCGCTTTGGGAGATCATTGGCTCCTGCTGAGCCTGAATTTTTCTCAGCAGGACTTCATCATCGTCTTTATCAGCAAGAACGAGAACGACTCCCGAGCCCGCCCGTTGCACTTCGGCCATGGCCAGACGCAAAGGCAAACCAAAATCCTCTCGCCGCATTCCGAGCATGTCGCTCAACCTGTTGGGCACGTGCACCCGAACCATGGTAGGCAATGATGCATCCAGCGTTCCCTTGACCAGAGCGAGATGCAAACGATGCTCAATATGGTCACGATAGGTATACAGATTGAACTCACCCCAATCCGTATCAACAGGACGTTGCGCGATGCACTCCACCTGCTGCTCGTTCTCCAGTCGATACCGGATAAGATCTGCGATAGTTCCGATTTTCAGCTCATGATCCCTGGCAAACTGCTCGAGATCCGAGCGGCGAGCCATCGTGCCGTCCTCGTTGAGAATTTCGACCAAAACAGCTGCAGGCTCAAGGCCCGCAAGCATCGCCAGGTCGACACTGGCCTCGGTATGACCTGCCCTGGCCAATACACCACCCGGCTGTGACATGAGAGGAAACACGTGTCCCGGTTGCGAGAGGTCGTCCTGGCTGGCATCCGGCTGCACAGCGGTTCGAATGGTGTGAGCCCGGTCGTATGCCGAGATGCCCGTGGTGACTCCCTCGGCAGCTTCGATAGATACGGTAAAGTTCGTGCTGAACTGCGCTTCATTCTGGTTAACCATCAAGGGCAGCCGAAGCTGTTTACATCGCTCCCGGGTCAGGGGCAAGCAAATCAGTCCACGGCCATAGCGTGCCATGAAATTGATGTCCTCGGGTCGAACCATCGAGGCGGCCATCACCAGATCGCCCTCGTTTTCCCGATCCTCGTCATCCATCAGCACCACCATTCGTCCGGCGGCAATGTCTGCGATCAGTTCAGGAACGGTATTCAATGTCACGTAGACTCTCCCTGCATCAGTCGTTCGACGTAGCGCGCCAGCATATCCACCTCGATATTGACCATGTCATGCGCCTGTAATGAACCGAGCCGGGTCACACTCAGTGTGTGTGGAATCAGGTTCACCGAAAACTGATCATCGCTCACCGTGTTCACCGTCAGGCTGACCCCGTCCAGAGTGACCGACCCCTTCTCGGATATAAAACGCGCCAGGCGCGGCGGCGCCACAAATTCGAAACGTTCGGAGCGGCCATCCTGCAGCCTCGATTGCAGTCGGGCTTTTCCATCTACGTGCCCGCTGACGAGATGCCCTCCGAGTCGATCAGAAAGGCGCATTGGCAATTCAAGGTTAAGTGGCGCATTTAACGGTAACGCGCCCAAAGTGGTTTTATCAAGGGTTTCCAACGATACATCCGCAAAGAATCGCTGATCACCTGGATTGACCATGGTAAGGCATACACCATTGACAGCGATGCTGTCGCCCTCCGAACAACCCTGCAAAATGTCACCGTCAACGGCTATTTCCAATCGTTGGTCACCCTGCATTTCTTCGCGAGCGACCAGTTTTCCGATGTGCGTGACAATCCCGGTGAACATCAAATCTCTCCGATACGGGGGCGTAATATAAAGCGCCAATCCGGACCGACCCGATCCGCCTCGAGCCAATCGAGTTGGATACGCTCCCCCATGTCCCCCAGGGGACCAAAGGAAAACAGGCCTCGAGCCCCGTTGCCGAGCAACTGTGGCGCAAGATACAGAAGCAATTCGTCAACCAGGCCCGCGCGCAACAGGGATCCGCACAAAGAGGCGCCAGCTTCGACCTGAAGCTCGTTCACTTCTATATCTGCAAGTTGGCCAAGCAGCGATTCAAGGTCCACACGCCCTTCCCGATCCGGGAGCCTGAGGAACTCAGCTTTTGTCGCTTTAAGGTCACCAGGAATGGTCGCCCTCTCCAAACCGGCGATAATGACCCGACCTGGCAATGTGAGGGTCCGAGCAGATGCCGGGGTACGCCAGTGACTGTCCACGATAATCCGGTGGGGCTGGTGCCCACCGGATTCCCCACGAACGTTCAACGAGGGGTCGTCACCGATTACCGTACCAATTCCCGTCAGCACGGCTGAGGCACGCCGCCGCCAGTGTTGCACGTCCGCCCTCGATGCCTCGGAAGTGATCCACTGGCTGACTCCATTGTGCAAGGCCGTGCGCCCATCCAGGCTCGCGGCCAACTTGACCCTGACCCATGGCCGGCCTTTTTGATGACGTGAAAAAAAGCCCGGGTTCAGGTTCATGGCCTGCTCAGCCATCAGGCCTGTGCGCACGACCACGCCCGATTGCTCCAGCCATTGAAACCCTTTGCCCTGTACACGCCCGTCAGGGTCTGTCGTGGCTGCGACAACCTCCTTGATCCCCGCTTGCACCAGGGCGCGCACGCAAGGTCCGGTCCGTCCCTCGTGGCTGCAGGGTTCCAGGGTGACATAGGCAGTGCCATCTCGCGCAGCATCTCCCGCATCCGCCAGGGCATTGATCTCCGCATGTGCGTCTCCGGCCCGCTGATGCCAACCTCTGCCAACGATATCGCCAGCTTTCTCGATCACACAGCCCACCATTGGATTCGGGTGGCAACTGCCAATGCCACGCCTGGCCAACCGCAATGCTTCGGCCATGCATTCGTGATCAGGTGTCGAAAAGTTCACCGCTTGCGGCCCGGCCCTGCGGATTTGCGTTCCAATAAGGAAATTTGTCTCTGATCGGATGAGCCCGGATGATCTCGCTCGAGGCGTTCAATCAATTCCGTGAACGCCTGCACGTCTTCAAATCGTTCATAAACCGAGGCAAAACGAATGTAAGCCACCTGATCAAGACGGGCCAATTCACGCATCACCCATTCACCGATCAGACTGCTCGGAATCTCGGCTTCCTCCACGCTGCTGACTTCCTGCAACAGCCCTCGGATTGCCCGCTCCACTTCACGGGTCTCAACCGGTCGCTTCTCCAGCGCTTTCAGCATGCCCTCGCGCAGCTTGCGTTCCGAAAATGCCTCGCGGGTGCCATCCGTTTTGACAATCCTCGGTGGCTTGACCTGCGGAGACTCGAAGGTGTTGAATCGCCCGCCGCAACTACCGCATTCGCGTCGGCGCCGGATTTGCAAGCCGTCACGGGTCAGGCGAGAGTCAACCACTCTCGTGTCCTCATGACTACAAAACGGACACCACATCGGAATTAATCGCCTGATCCATAAACCGGGTGGCGGGCACACAATTGAACGGCAGCTTCGCGCACAGTCTCCTCCGTACCGGAATCACCCATCCGATCCAGAAGATCTGCCATGATATTCGAAAGCTCCGCACAGTCCCGGCTGTCAAACCCTCGCGTCGTGATCGCTGCGGTGCCGATGCGCAAGCCACTGGTCACAAAGGGCGAACGTGGCTCACCAGGAACCGTATTCTTGTTGACCGTGATATGTGCGCGACCAAGTGCTTCTTCTGCATCCTTTCCGGTGAACTCACGCCCTATGAGGTCAAGCAGAAAAAGGTGATTGTCCGTCCCACCGGATACCACCTTGTAGCCCCGGCCCATCAAGGTATCTGCCATCACCCGAGCGTTTTCGATCACTCGCTCCTGATAGTCCCTGAATGCGGGCTCCAGGGCTTCAAGAAAAGCAACCGCCTTGGCGGCGATTACGTGCATCAGCGGCCCGCCCTGGGTACCCGGGAACACGAGTGAATTGAGGCGTTTTGCCACCTCGCTCTCTCCCTGCGAGAGAATGATGCCGCCTCGTGGACCGCGCAGAGTCTTGTGCGTGGTCGAGGTGACAACATGCGCGTGCGGAACCGGGTTGGGATAAACGCCGGCGGCGACCAGTCCAGCCACGTGAGCCATGTCCACCAGGAACCACGCGCCAATGGAATCAGCAATTTCTCTCATGCGGGCCCAGTCCATTAACCGGGAATACGCGGAAAACCCGCCGATTAACATCTTGGGACGGTGTTCCAGGGCGAGAGATTCGATCTGGTCGTAATCAATCAGCGCAGTCTCCTTGTTAAGACCGTACTGCACCGCCTTGAACACTTTGCCGGAAAAATTAACTTTGGCCCCATGGGTGAGATGACCGCCATCCTCCAGGCTCATCCCCAGGATCGTGTCGCCGGGCTCCAACAGCGCGAGGTAGGCAGCAGCGTTAGCCTGGGAACCTGAATGCGGCTGGACGTTCGCATAATCGGCACCAAACAATTCCATAGCACGATTGCGCGCAAGGTCTTCGGCGATATCCACGAATTCGCAGCCGCCATAGTATCTGCGTCCGGGGTAGCCTTCCGCATACTTGTTGGTCAAAACGGACCCTTGGGCCGCCAGCACACGTGGACTGGCATAGTTCTCGGAGGCGATCAGCTCGATGTGATCTTCCTGCCGTTGCTCCTCCGCTGCAATCGCGGCCGCCAATTCCGGGTCGAAACCCTCGATTCGAAATGAGTCGTCAAACATGAAATTTTCAACTGAACAAAAGAGGCCGTGGGCGCTACTTCTATTCTTCCTGCGAGTAAACCGGCATTTTATCATCTTTAGATGAGTCATCGCGGTTCTCAGCATGTCCGGCGAGTGAGGAAAGGAAGGCGGCAGAGGGTGCCTGGAAATCAGACGCGGTGGGCGCGAATTCCCGTGGCGCCCAGTCGATAATTTGCCGGGCAACACCGTCATCAAATATCAAATCAACCGCCTGGCGTCGCAACATCTCTGCGAAAACAGAAGCGCGTTTCGAGAATCGGCCCATCAGGGAAAACAAGCCAATCAACGGAGCACCCGGCATTGTCAGGATCCAACAGCGGACAGCGGCACCCTGGCAAATACTGACGACCATCGCCCGGAAACTCAGGGTGCTGCCCCCGCACAATGTGAGCTCGCCGGGAATCTCAGCAGACATTGCCACGACCCTGGCTGCGGCGATAGCCAAGTCATCTGCATGAACGGGCTGACGCAAGCCCCCTGCGCGACCCACCACCGGAATGATTGGCCAACTTTTCACCCAGCGAGCGATTCTGGAGACATTCTCATCTGCGCCCGCACCATAGATCAGCGTGGGTCGCAGCAGGCATAACTCGACGTTCCGTCGATCCGCGCGGTTTCGCAATGCCTCCTCGATGTCCGCCAGCTCCGCCATCTGCGCCCTTTCATGGAAAGAACCGGAACGCGCTTTTACGGTAACGCTGGTGGTCGAAAATACAATCGCACGGCGAATGCCATGGCAGGATTCCAGGCATTCCAGGGCGAGCACCATGGGTCCGGCAGAAATCATCGAGGTCACTCCCGCCCCTGCACGCTCCAGCTGCGAGGGCTGAATCCACCGCAGATTTGGGAATTCGGGGTAATTCACAGGCGGACCTCGTCGACTGAGCGCAATCACTTCATTGCCACTGCGCAAAAGGCGTGGAATCACGAATTGCCCGATTTGGCCGCTGGCGCCTGTCACCAAGATTGACGGCGGATTCATTACCGAATCCAAACCCATGGCAGTCGCAGCAAGAACGCACTCCAGATACCCACCTGAACCATGGCCCGTACGGGCCATGCATGTCGCCCGGCCTGGAATTTTCGGAAATAGCGCGCCATCCCCCGGTGTTTCTGCCAATGCACCCACAAGGGCCGGGACCGGCTGGATGTGCCCTGCCAATGATGTGCAATGGCCGACGGTACGTAAAGGCAGTGCCAGCCGGCGTCAGCCAGGCGCGCCATCAGGTCGAGGTCCTCGCAATGCAGTCCGTAATGCTCATCGAAGTCGCCCACCTGAGCCAGCACATCCCGACGGATCAACATGCAAGCACCAGACACAGCCTCTGCTCTAACGGCCTGTACCACGTGATGGGTATCGACCGCTATCCCGCGCATCATTGGAAATGAGCCGGACAATCGCCAAAGCCCGCTCAAGCTCATAAAACTCGTCCATGGCCGCGGCAGCTGTCGCAGATTGGACCGCTCAGGGTCACCCTTCTCGCCAATGACACATGGCCCGGCCAGCGCTGCGCCGGGGTCCTCCGAAATTGCTCCAAGCAGGGTTCCAACCGCGCCGGGCTCCAAAACACAATCCGGATTAACAACCAGCAGATGTTCTTCATCCACCCTCTGCGCGCAGCGATTCACAGCGCTTGCAAATCCAATATTTTCCTCATTTCGGGTGACATGCAGTTTCGGTGTATCGGCATGTTTCCGGGAAAGCTGGTCCAGGCTATCGTCCGTCGAGGCGTTGTCAAATACCTCCAGCCTGCTCACCTCTGGCGCCGCCAACAGGGCACTCGCGCTGCGGACCAGCAACTCTCCCGCATTGAAATTCACCACTACAGCGGCAATGGGCGCACCCTCAGCCACGACGAATCCAACGCCGCCAGAACGGCCGTCTCTGCGCCTCCAACGCCAGTTTCAAGCCCTCGATTTCGGCCTCCCGTTCCGCCAGCAGGGCACCAGCCGCCATGTTTTTCTGAATTTCGTGATAGTAATGCGCGTAAACCGACTCTTCCAGGTCATCGAACATCCAGACCTGGTCACCCAGCTCGGGCAGGTAGCTTTCCTGTTCCGCGCACAGGGCGATGAAATACACCGCATCATGAGCCATTCCCGCTTCCGTGAGGCCGGCCTGCGTATCGATATGCTGAAATTGCACTTCAGTGGGGGCATTCCCCGACCAGATGACGGAATGAAACATCAGCTTTTGTCTCAGAATTCTCACGGCAGGAAATGAGCCTCCGAGCAAATCCTGCAGTTCTTCAAGATACAATTCGCGCAAATGAAATTCGTTCTGATTGCCCATCTTCTCCGTATAAATTGCCTTATCGGGAGATGAAAGCAACAGCATCCCCTCAGGCCGCAGAACACGACGAAATTCAGACACCAGGTCTTCATGCGCGGTGAGGTGCTCGAGCGTCTCGAATGAAACCACGCGGTCAAAAGAGTTTTCAGCGAAAGGGAGGTCGGTGACATCGGCGACCGAGAATTGCAACGAGGCTTCCTCACCGTAGCGCCTGCGCGCATGCTCTATAGCCGCAGTCGACAGGTCCACGCCGTGAACTGAGCGGGCAGATTCCGCCAGCAAGGCTGAGCCGTAGCCTTCCCCACATGCCGCATCGAGAACGCGCTCGTCTGCACACCAGATACTTGCCAGGGCATAGCGATGGTAGTGCTCGTAGCGCATTTCGCGGACACACTCGGGCGTAAATCGCTCACCGGTAAATGTCAGATCATCCGTCAAATTTCTTAACCCGAGGGCTTTTTAACTCTGCAAGTGTACTTCTGTGCATTACCTTAGTAGATTTTCACGCCTGAGCGGTGCAGCGCGGTGGCCAGCACCTGGCGTCTCGGTGCAAGGGGATCTTGCTCTATGTAAGCCGAGATCATGTCGAGATATCCGGGGTGTCGTTCGAGCAGGCGCTGCATGGATTCCGGGCCCGGCGCGAGCCCGAGTGGGCCAAAAGAAGCCTGGCCACGATGAGCGACGTAGGCATCATCACACAACACGTTGTGCATACCTGCAGATGCAGCTCGCAAACTGAAGTCGTTCTCCTCACCGTAGCCACGGCCAAATATTTTCTCATCAAACAATCCCACCCGGTCGATCGCACTGCGCGAAATGGCCATGCAAAACCCGACTGCTGTTGGA
>CAXQNK010000009.1:0-14348 GCA_964225175.1 Candidatus Nitrosopumilus sp.
CAGTGATCATGGCCGCCCGTGCACCGTGGTTTGAGAGCGAAGGCGAACAAGCAGAATGAACCGATAGCAATCGGTAGACAGGAGCCAGCTATGACAGATGTAACCGTTTCCCAATTGGCCGAAGTGCTCGGTGTCAGCGTAGACAAGCTGATCACACAGCTCAACAGCGCTGGAATCGAGGCCTCATCGGGCGAAGATGCGGTGTCCAATGACGACAAGAAGAAGCTGCTTGCGCATCTGAGAGCGAGCCATGGCAAGTCGGAATCCGACGCAACAGCTCCAAGAAAGGTGACACTGAAAAGGAAATCGGTCAGCGAACTCCGAGTCGCGGGCAGCGGGCCCCGTGCGACAACCAAGACGGTGAATGTCGAATTCCGCAAGCGCCGCACCTACGTCAAGCGAGAGGCGTTGCAGGAGCAGAATGCAGAGGATCCAAGTCGCGAGGAAGCCAGGCAAGCACTCGAGGAAGCCAAGCAGCGACGCGAGTCGGAGGAGCACGCACGCCGCGAGGCCGAGGAGCAGTTGCGAAAGGAGGCCGAGCAGCAACGATTGAAGGAAGAGGAAGAGTCGACTCGTCGCGAGGCCGAGGAGAGAGCCCGGCGGGAAGCGGAGCGGCTGAGAGCCGAGGAAGATGAACGCAAGCGCGAGGAAGAACGTGCCCGGCGATTGGCTGAAGATCAGCGCAAGCGCAAGAAAGAGCCCAAGAAGCCGACCACACGTTACGGACGTGCTGAATTGCACGTTGCAGCCGGCGCGGCCGGCCGGCGCCGGAAGCCCACACGCAAGGTCAGCCCTTCGGCGCGACCTTCCGAGCATGGCTTCTCACTTCCCACCGAGCCTGTGGTGCGCGAAGTGGAAATTCCTGAAACCATCACGGTGGCTGATCTGGCGAAGGCCATGGCTGTCAAAGCTGGCGAGGTCATCAAGGCGCTCATGCAAAGTGGCGTGATGGTGACGATAAACCAGGCGCTGGACCAGGACACGGCCATGCTGATTGTCGAGGAAATGGGACACGTCGCCAAGGTGGCTGAAGAAAAGGATATCGAACAGGAATTGCTCGTCGAGCAGGACGATATCGATGCCGTGACCGCGTCGCGACCGCCGGTAGTGACCGTGATGGGTCACGTTGATCATGGCAAGACATCATTGTTGGATTACATCAGGGCGACCCAGGTTGCAGATGGCGAGGCGGGTGGCATTACGCAGCACATAGGCGCATATCACGTGAGCACGCCGCGCGGCACGATCACGTTTCTCGATACACCGGGCCACGCCGCGTTCACCGCGATGCGAGCGCGAGGTGCACAGGCAACGGATATTGTCGTCCTGGTGGTTGCCGCCGATGATGGCGTAATGCCGCAGACCAAAGAGGCCATCCAGCATGCCCGAGCTGCGGACGTTCCGCTGATCGTCGCTGTGAACAAAATAGATCGACCTGAATCGGATCCCGAGCGAGTCAAATCGGAATTGGCCAAGGAAGAAGTGATTCCGGAAGACTGGGGTGGTGAGGAGCTCTTTGTTCCGGTCTCGGCGAAGACGGGCGAGGGTGTCGACGACTTGCTCGAAGGCATTTTGCTCCAGGCAGAGATGCTGGAGCTCAAGGCAGCCAGCGACAGGCGCGCGCGCGGACTCGTAATCGAATCAAGGTTGGACAAGGGCCGTGGGCCGGTGGCCACCATCCTGGTCCAGGAAGGAACCCTTAACCAGGGAGACATGGTCCTTGCCGGAAAGGAATTCGGACGCGTACGAGCAATGTTTGACGAAGTCGGCCAGCCGATCAAGTCGGCCGGGCCATCCATGCCGGCCGAAGTCCTTGGCCTTTCCGGCGTTCCATTTGCTGGTGACGAGGCCATTGCGGTGGCGAATGAGCGTAAGGCCCGCGAAGCGGCGTCGCAACGCGACGATCGCATGCGAGAGGGTCGACTTGCCCAGCAGCAGGCAGCCAATCTGCAAAATCTTTTCGAAAATATGGGTAAAGAGGACCAGTTGACGGTTAACTTGATTGTCCGGGCTGACGTTCAGGGGAGTGTGGAAGCACTGCGGGACGCGCTCACCAAGCTCTCGAATGAAGAGGTGAACGTCAATATCGTGGCCGCGGGTGTCGGTGCCATCACTGAATCTGATGCCTCACTGGCACAAGCCTCCGAGGCCATTATCATTGGCTTCAACGTGCGCGCAGACAACAGCGCCCGGCGATTTATTCAGGAAAACGAGATCGATCTGCATTATTACAGCGTGATTTATGACGCAATTGATGAAGTCAGAGCGGCTATCTCGGGGATGCTGGGCACCGAAACGCGCGAAAACATCATCGGTCTGGCGGAGGTCAAGGACGTGTTCCGTTCCTCCAAGCTGGGCGCGATTGCAGGTTGTCTCGTAGTGGAAGGGGTGGTCAAGCGCAACAACCCCATTCGGGTACTTCGCGACAACGTGGTCATCTTTGAAGGCGAGCTGGAATCATTGCGACGCTTCAAGGACGATGTTGGAGAAGTTCAGTCAGGCACGGAGTGCGGTATCGGCGTCAAGATGTACAACGACATCAAGCCCGGCGACCAGATTGAATGCTTCGAGCGAATCGAGGTGCAGAAAACGCTCTGACCATGCCCCAGCAATTCAGAAGATCAGACCGGGTTGCGGGACTTTTGAGACGCGAACTCGCGCAGTTGATCCAGATGCAGGTGAAAGACCCTGATCTGGGCTTCATCAGCGTGTCCGACGTTGAAGTTTCCCGGGACCTTGCCCATGCCAAGGTCTATATCACGGTATTTGAGAGTGACCGGGCGGCGTCCTCGATTCAGGCTCTCAAGAAAGCGCGAGGGTTTTTACGCTCGCAGCTTGGCCAGTCACTTCGCATGCGAAGCGTTCCGGAATTGCATTTTCTCCACGATGACTCGGTCGAAACCGGGGCGAAGATGGATCGACTGATCTCGGTGGCCGTCGCCTCGGATGGGGATGACCCTGGCGAGGGCAACGACCCGGAGCCTGATCAGGTCGAGAAAAACCCGTGAGTCGCCGCCGGCGGGGCCGGCCGGTCCATGGTGTGGTTCTGCTCGACAAGCCCGCTGGGCTCAGCTCAAACCAGGCCTTGCAAAAAGTTCGTCGAATTTTCGATGCCCGAAAGGGCGGCCACACCGGAAGCCTCGACCCTTTTGCAACCGGGCTGTTACCTATTTGCCTCGGTGAGGCGACCAAGACGGCGGGCCTGCTGCTGGAAACGGACAAGCACTACCTTGCCACCGCGCGCTTGGGGGAGGCCACTGAGACCGGAGATGTCGAGGGGCGGGTAGTGCAGCGTTGCGAGATTCCCGAGTTGTCTGAGGATCGCATCCGACTCATCTTTGACCGGTTCAAGGGGAAGATTTCCCAGGTGCCGCCGATGTATTCTGCGCTCAAAGTCCAGGGTCGGCCGCTGTATGAGCTTGCACGTGCCGGGAAAAAGGTTGAGCGCAAAGCGCGCGACGTGGAAATTAAATCCCTGGAGCTCGTTAACTGGGAATCACCCCATTTTGAATTCAGGGTGCATTGCTCCAAGGGAACCTACATCAGAACGCTGGCGGAGGACATTGCCGCTGAATTGGGCACCTGTGCGCACCTGACCGCTCTCCGGCGCACCCGGGTAGGACCTTTTGACGGTGCCCCCATGGTGGGCCTGGAAGAGTTGCAGCGCGCAGCGGATGCGGACGAGTTGGGCGATATCCTGTTGCCGGTGGATTCCGGTTTGTCTGCCTGGCCTGAAGTGACATTGAATGCTGAATCGACCCGGAGATTCCGGCATGGAAACGACGTACCCTGCGAATGGGTGCAGCCGGGAGAGTGCCGGGTAATCAGCTCGAGTGGGGAACTCATTGGGTTGGGAAAGGTGAGTTCTCATAAGCGCCTGAGACCGACGCGCGTTTTTCAGTTGGGTGGGCAGACTACAGGACGGTGAATGTGCGATTTTTAATCGCTTGTCCACCGTCAATAGCGATAGTACAATACGCGGCTACCTGAAACCGGGGCTGCGAAGTTTTTGCAAAGACCCAAACGTGCAGGCCGATTCGTTGGCCGGGTTTTTACAAAGGCTTCGGGCTCTAGATATGGAGAGGAAACCATGTCTTTAAGTACTGAAGCAAAAAGTGCAATTGTGGAACAACACAAGCGTTCTCCTAACGACACCGGGTCTCCGGAAGTCCAGGTGGCGCTGCTGACTTCCCGAATCCAACACCTGACTGAACACTTCAAAATTCACAAAGGTGACCATCACTCCCGTCGTGGCTTGTTACGCTTGGTCAATCAGCGTCGAAGCCTGCTCGACTATCTGAAAAAGACAGACGTGCAGCGCTATCGTGACTTGATTGGTCAACTCGGCCTGCGTCGCTAATCTTTTTGACTTTCAGGATTGGCTGAGATCTCTGGCAAATTTCAAACATCCTGCCAGGGTGTCGGCGTACATGTTCAATATAGTGGGAATTACACGTGCAAAAGTTAACAAAAACATTTCAGTTTGGTGACCACGAGGTCACGATAGAGACGGGTCAGATTGCCCGTCAGGCCTCCGCCGCGGTCATGGTGTCCATGGGCGATACGGTGGTCATGGTGAGCGTAGTAGGACAGAGAGAGGCCGATCCGGGTCGACCATTCTTCCCCCTCACGGTGAATTACCAGGAAAAATTCTATGCTGCCGGCCGGATTCCCGGAGGGTTCTTCAAACGGGAGGGCCGCCCGACCGAGAAGGAAACCCTGACTTGCCGACTCATTGACCGGCCCATCAGGCCACTCTTCCCCAAGGGATTCATGAATGAGGTCCAGGTCATCGCGAACTTGATGTCTTCCAATCCGGAGATTGATGGAGATATCCCGGCGTTGATCGGCACATCTGCGGCCCTGGCGCTGTCCGGAATACCCTTTAATGGACCGATCGGTGCTGCCCGCGTGGGTTACGTCGATGGGAATTACGTATTGAATCCGACGGCCAGTCAATTGGCCGATTCAAAACTGGACCTGGTCGTTGCCGGGACCGAGTCAGCGGTGCTGATGGTGGAGTCGGAAGCGCAGCTGCTGTCGGAGGAAGTCATGCTGGGTGCGGTGACATTTGGACACTCAAGCATGCAGGTGGTCGTCAACGCGGTTAAAGAGCTTGCTGCCGAGGCAGGCGCAGTGGCATGGGACTGGACGGCACCCGAGGTGGACGCTGGCCTGGCCGAGAAGGTGGCCGCCACGGCCACGACTGGACTGACCGAGGCCTATGCGATTGCCGACAAGATGCAACGCCGTGATGCTATTGCGGCCGTCAAGTCGGCACTGCTGGATTCGATGTGTGATGAAGACGACGAAAAAGCGCCAGCCAAGGGTGACGTTTCCGACGCTTTCTCCAAGCTGGAAAAGCAGCTTGTTCGTGAGCACATTCTCTCCGGTCAGGCGAGGATCGATGGACGGGACCTGACGACGGTGCGGCCTATCTCCGTGGAATGCGGCCTGTTGCCGAGGGCCCACGGGTCGGCATTATTCACGCGGGGTGAAACCCAGGCTATCGTTGCCACGACACTGGGTACCACGCGAGATGCGCAGATCATTGACGCGGTTACGGGCGAATACAAAGACCCGTTCATGCTGCACTACAACTTTCCGCCATTCTGTGTCGGTGAAACGGGCTTCATGGGTGGTCCGAAGCGGCGCGAAATCGGGCATGGCCGTCTCGCTCGCCGTGGTGTGTCAGCGGTTCTGCCCAGCATAGAAGATTTTCCGTACGTGCTGCGAGTGGTCTCTGAAATTACCGAATCGAACGGATCCAGTTCGATGGCCTCGGTGTGCGGTACCTCACTGTCCCTGATGGACGCCGGTGTGCCTGTGAAGGCGCCTGTGGCGGGCATCGCCATGGGCCTGATCAAAGAGGGTGATCGTTTCGCGGTGCTTTCCGACATCCTTGGTGATGAAGATCACCTTGGCGATATGGACTTCAAAGTGGCTGGAACCTCAGAGGGCATCACGGCGCTGCAGATGGACATCAAGATCGAGGGCATCACCGAAGAAATCATGAACATTGCCCTCGCGCAGGCTCGTGACGGACGCAATTTTATTCTTGACGAGATGAATAAAGTCATCAGCTCACCTCGCGAGGAGATGTCTGAGTTTGCCCCGAGATTGATCACCATCAAGATACATCCAGATAAGATTCGGGATGTGATCGGTAAAGGTGGCGTGACCATTCGCTCCATCACCGAAGAGACGGGTGCAACAATCGATATCACCGATGACGGCACCGTCACGATTGGTTCAGTAAACCAGGCGGCAGGTGCCGATGCGAAGCGCCGCATCGAACAGATCACCGCCGACATTGAGCCAGGACAAATCTTCGAAGGCAAGGTCATCAAGATCATGAACTTCGGCGCATTCGTATCGCTCACGCCGGGCCGTGACGGCTTGGTGCATATTTCACAGCTCTCTGAGGAGCGTGTGGAGAACGTTACGGACGTCGTCAAAGAAGGTGAGATGGTCAAGGTCAAGGTGCTGGAAGTGGACAAGCAAGGGCGAATTCGCCTGTCGATGAAAGCTGTCAACGAATCCGACTGACTCCGTTTGGGCGGGTCTTGAGAAGCGGCGTGTCATTAAGGCGCGCCGTTTTCCGTTAAGCACTGGCGTGCCTGGGGACATGTTGATTGCTCAAATTGGGCTAGAATCGAGTGCTGGAAAGGGAGAAACGAAATGTCGTGGGACCGTTCCGAAGTCATGAATCGACGAACGGGTGTTTTGGGCCTGTTCGACAAGTTACGTTACAAGGAGATTTACCGGCAGGTCATTGGCCTGCTGCTGGTCCTGGTATGTGCCTTGTGTGCTGAACCCGGGCACGAGCGTGTGCTGGTGGGTTTCCTGATCGCTGCCGCTGGACAGTTGTTCAGGGTTTTTGCGGCAGGTACCATTTTCAAGAATCAGCAACTGGCGAGCAATGGCGCTTATTCCATCGTTCGTCACCCGCTATACCTGGGTAACATTCTTATTCTTGGCGGTTTCAGTCTGGCGGCCGGAAACATCTGGGTGGCAGGGGTCATTCTGCTGTTCTTCCTCATTTGGTACCCGGCGGCGATCAGATATGAAGATGCCAAACTTGAACGAATTTTTGGTGATGCCTGGCGCGACTGGAGTCGCGGAACTAACGCCGTGCTGCCCAACCGCATTCAGTGGGCAAGGCTGACGGATACCCAATGGAAGGCCCGACAATCTCTGTTCCGGAATGGTGAATTTCCCATCTCCGTGTACCTCCTCGCATGCGCGGCGTGGCTGTGGTTCAAGACGCATTCCTGACAACCTGCAAACAGCGAAAGGAGCCTTGAATGGAAAATATCCTCGTACCGGTCTCACCGGGTGAGTTGCTGGACAAGATCACCATCCTCGAGATCAAATCAGAGCGGATGACGGATCCCGAGAAACTGGCCAATGTGCGCCTTGAGCTGGAATTGCTTACTGACACCTGGCAGCAGGCTGTGCAAACCGATGCGATGATCGAGCGCATCCACGGAGATCTCAAACGAATTAACGAGGCGCTATGGGTAATCGAGGATGATATCCGGGATAAAGAATTGTCAGGAGAATTCGATGCGGAATTCATCGAGTTGGCTCGGAGCGTCTATGTCACCAATGACCAACGGGCACAGGCAAAGAAACACCTGAACACGCACTTGGGATCAGCCATCGTCGAAGAGAAATCCTACAAGGATTACCGCTCGGCTCCGGAGAACTTTCTTTGTAAATCCATCAAGCCACGGCCTCAGGACTTCGGGGTCAGTGGGTCAGCCCAAATCTCCAGCTGGTCAATGACATCCTTCGCCTCGACCAGGTCCATGACGCCAGAGGTTTCAATGCGCGTTCCCCATCGAAGGTCCTCAGGCGCTGCTCCACGGAATTTTCTTGCGGCTTCGGGGAATCGGTCAACACACAATTCCAGGCTATTCCATGGACCGCTGCGCCGGGACCATGTGGCGGCATACAAACCAATGACGGGCGTGCCCAGCGCGGACGCGATATGAACAGGCCCGGAATCGGGAGCGATCAGGACGTCGGCTCGTTTCAAGAGTGCCATGGTCTGCGGCAGGGTGTCCTTGCCAATCAGGTTGACGGGGGGCAGTGACATGAGGCTTTCAATCTGCTGCCCCACCTCCTGCTCCAATGCACTTGGTCCGCCTATCAGCGCAACCCGCATATTCATACTGCTCACGGCATGGTCACCGATCTGCGCATAGCGCTCTGGGCACCAATTTCGATCGGGATGGCTGGAGCAGGGGCTAATCATGAGGGTGGGCTGGGTACCTGGCAGTTGCGCTGCTGCCCATTCATCGTGTTCCGCATGCACCGGTAAGGACCAGTCAGGTGCATGTTCAGGAATCCCCAGGGCCCATGCGAACTCCAGAAACGCGTCGACCTGGTGTTGTCTTTCGCGTATTGGAATAGCGTGATTGGTAAACCAGTGATGACCGTCGCGGGACCGGGCGCGATCCCATCCCAGGCGGATTGGGCTCCGGATCAGGCGGCTGAGCAGGTTGGCCCTGAGCGCGACTTGCATGTGTAACAGAATGTCAAAGCTGCGACCGGACAAGGATTTTCTCAAGCGACGGATCGCATTGCGTCCACCGCGTTTATCGAAGACGATAAACTCCACGCCGGGCAGGGCACCCAGTAGCTTGTACTCTGTCGATCCAATAATCCAGGTCAGATGCACATCGGGCCATTGTTTGAGGATGGCGCGCACCACGGGTACGGTGTGCGTGACGTCTCCGAGTGCGGACAGACGCAGAATGCAGATGTTTTTTGGTGCCCGGTCTATCGGAAGCTTCATAGGATGCTCGCTATCATTCTCCGGATTCGTTGACGCGGTGGCAGGGTCGCCGCACAATACTTTGCGGATTGCCCCTCATGAGAGTCACATCACGGCCCAATAAACGCTCTGTCATTGTATATGATGACAAATGCGTCCAGAAACCACGCCCAGAGTGGTTCGTGCCGGATTATTGGCTGTCCGACGGTCGGGTGCGTGGCTTCGCGAAGGGGCGCGGACTCGCAGTGTTTCTTGATGCGCCATTTGGACCCGCTGTTTTGCGCCTTTTCAGGCGAGGCGGGTGGGCTGCTCGAGTCAGCCGAAAGCGCTATATCTATCTGGGCGTGAATCGCTCAAGGCCTTTTCGCGAATTTCACCTGCTCGCGGACATGCGGGAAAAGGAACTGCCAGTCCCTAAACCGCTGGCGGCGATCTGCGAGCGTTTCGGGTTGTTTTATCAGGGGGCGTTGATCACACAAACACTGGTTGACTGCAGCCCACTTGCGGATTTGTTGACGGCAGGGCTGGACTTGGCAACCTGGCGATCGATAGGACAATGCATTGAACGGTTTCATGATGCCGGTGTGCATCATGCCGATCTCAATGCGCGCAATATTCTGGTTCGGAAAGGGGATAGAAAGGTGTTCCTGCTTGATTTTGATCGCGGCGCGATGACTGGAGGACACGCATCAGTAGGTCGTGGCAACATCGCACGTCTTGAAAGGTCCCTCAACAAGCTCTGGCCAGCAGATGCCCCCTTGAGCAAGGATGACGCATGGGAGGCGCTTCTGGCGGGATACCGTGGCTGAATTTAAGAGCCATACCGACTTGCGCTACCGCGATACGCGACGGATCAGGATGATTGCCGCCACGCCACGATTGATCTCTCTCGATCTTGAGGGCAGGGTGCCTCTTGCGGACGCTCTTGGCGGCAGCATTCCGCCCAACTGGCCTCCAGAACTGTTCTCGCGCCCGACCATGCTGATGGCGCTGGAACACATGGCGGATGCGGCGGGGCAGGGCTGGTCTGTGTGGTATTTGCTACTGAAAGCGCCTGAGCTCGAAAGCGTGGTCGGCATTTGTGGTTTCAAAGGGCCACCGGATACGCAAGGCAGTGTCGAAATTTACTATTCGATACTCGAGCAATTCCGGCGGCGAGGGCTGGCAAGCGAAGCAGTGCAGGGTCTCGTGAGTTGGGCTTTCACTCATGTGAACGTGGACGAAGTGTGCGCTGAAACCTTTCCCTATCTTCATCAATCCATCGGCGTTCTGAACCATTGTGGGTTCGAGTTTGTCGGGCCGGGTTCGGAGCATGGCGTTGTCAAGTACGCGATACGCCGTGGAGAGAGGCGGTAAGCGGGGTTCCGTGGGAGATTATTGACCTATGCCGGCGCTCGGCACGTTAACTTCGACTTCAGCTTTGCATAATTCCGGTAGACGTAATTCGGAGGTTTCTCGCAACTGCAGGTGCCGGTACTGCGCTTTGTAGACCTCCTCGTTGCTGAGTTGATACATCTCCGGGTTGCTGGAATAGTCCCCGCAAAATGATGTCAGTCGCTCCCGCATCGGTTCGTAGAGCAGCTTGTCGTAGTGATTGATGTTCAGCGCTTCGTCCCAGTAGGGATTCACATGGTCCGCAAAGTCGAATGGACGCTGAATTGACCAACCCGCGCCGGTCCATTTCAGTATCGCGGATTTGTCGGTAATGACCTGGTCCTCAAAAAGGCTGCGATAAAACCGATGCCCCTCATAATTGGCTACGAGGTCGGCGTTGGAGTACGAGCCCGTCGTCACTTGCCCGAATATGGCGCGCTCCGTGTAGGCGGATTGCTCAGCGGCACGCGATTCATCTTCGTAACGCAGGTATCGCCGATAAAATTTGCGTCCCTGGGAGAGAAAATGCCCCAACTTATCTGACCCAATCAGTACACCATTCACCTTGATCGTCGGCCCGACACCGAACAGCCCAGCGACACGGGTGGCCCAGAAGGGGTGACCAGAATAAATGGACTCTTTTCTCGGTGTGCTCAGACGCTCGACGTTGGGTGATTTCATTGCCCAGCGCTCAAGTTTGTCCACCCAGTGCAGCCCGCCGATATTGTGATAAATGTTGTCCACGACCCGCATGTCATTTCGTGGTCCCTTCCAGTCGGCTATTGCTTCTTCGATGGCAAGATTCACTCGGCCATTCAGGAGGTCAGTGGAATCCTCGATGGGCTCAAGTCGATTGTTGAACTGATCGGTTTCGTAGGCCCAGGCACAATGTAGCGACAGCAACAAGACAATTGACCCAATTCGGGTAAGTCCTTTCGCAATTGGTTTTGTGTCCGGCGCTGTTGAATAAGGGGAGAAAATCATCCTGAAAATGCCTTCCCGAAGTGCAGTAAGCGTTCCAGTTCTGCGCATCGAGCGGTCGGGTTTCATCATCGTCATTTACTATCCGGAGCGATGGGCTTTACAGGCTGCTTGCAATTCTTCTGATCGCCAGTTGGGAGAGGGCGCGTCTCAGCAAGTCTGCACAAATACCGTAAGCTCCAATTATAACGATGGGCGGCAAGAATGTACCAAGCCAAGTCAGTTTTTCTCCTGGCTACGGGTGAGCAAGGTCACGGGTTAGGTTGCGAGTTAAAGCGGGAATTACAGGCTATTGTGCTCGAATTGGTACTATTTATAATGATATTGAAATAATATCAAATTAGTAGAGGTCTTTATGATCAGAGAAATTGGCCGAAAGTGTGCGTCCGGCTACCTTGCGCTGGTGATTATCCCGGGCATGAATATCCTGGTGGCATGGTACGTCTATCGAATGATCCAAATTGAATCTGTGACCGGCTTGTTTATTGGCATTTTGGCAATGATCATCGTGCTGATTTGCTACAAGGGGTTCTTCATGGTCCACCCCAATCAGGCCAAGGTACTACAACTGTTCGGCGCATATGTGGGCAGTGTGCGCGAGCCGGGCCTGAGATGGGCAAACCCTTTTTACTCCAAGGAGGCGGTGTCCCTGCGGGTTCGAAATTTTGAAAGTGAAGTGCTGAAGGTAAACGATCACTCGGGTAACCCTATTAAGATCGCGGCAGTCGTCGTCTGGAAAGTCGTCGATTCCGCCGAGGCCATCTTTGAGGTGGATGATTACGAAAGTTTCGTGCACATTCAGTCGGAGGCGGCCCTCAGAAATCTTGCAACCTCCTATCCCTATGAAATTCATGACGATGATTCGGGACAGGGAATCGCTTTGCGAAGCAGTCCACACGAAATTGCAACGCAGTTGCAAGCGGAAGTTCAGGACCGTCTCGACAAAGCCGGCGTTGAAGTGATCGAAGCGCGAATTTCCCACCTTGCTTATGCGGAGGAAATTGCCAGTGCGATGCTCAAGCGACAGCAGGCGCAGGCCATCGTGGCGGCGAGACGTCAGATCGTGGACGGCGCGGTTGGTATGGTCAGAATGGCATTGGACGAATTACGCGACCAGCAGGTGATTGAAATGGATGATGAGAGAAAAGCGTCCATGGTGAGTAACCTTCTGGTGGTGCTGTGTGGAGAGGAAAATGCTCAGCCCGTGCTGAATACAGGTTCGCTGTACACCTGAGGCAAGACTCAAGGTATGTCAAAAAAGTCTTTCGCACTGAGAATCAACGAAGATGTGTGGGCCGCGTTGCAGAGGTGGTCGCATGACGAATTGCGCAGCGTCAATGCTCAGATCGAGTATGTACTGCGTGACGCCTTGCGTCGTGCGAAACGGCTGCCAGAGAACGCCGCAAGCTCCGCCTCCGGGCAGGTCGAGGATGATTGATCAAACTTTGCGGCCTCGCAGGTACAGCCACCAGCCGATCATCGCTGACCCGGCCCATGCATGGGTCCAGCCTGCGGCAGGACCATAACGCCAGGACAGGGCCATGCATATGGCGAGGCCAAGGCCGCCAATTATGCTGCTGACTAGTGGAAGGACGATTGGCTGTGCATTTTCATCGCCGCCCCTGCATTGCATGAAGAAGATCAACGGACCCAGTGCCGATAGCCCCAGCCCCAGCCACGATAAACTGTCATATACGCCCCTGAATAATTGTATCAGGGCATAGGTGAGCAGCAGAGCGAGATACCAGGGAAAGACGCGAGCAAAGGCGGTGATCAATAGCCTCACGCGGTTTGGCTGCCCTGCATGAGTCGCATGTTCTGATTCCGGTACAGGGGTACAGCCGAACTGTATTGCGCTTGGGGCGTATTCTGGCTTGTCTTCATTGTGGGGCGATAGCGGGGTTGTCCGTCAAATTCCGATCCCGACAAAAATCAAGGAACTGTGCGCTGACTTCATTTGGTTTCTCGAGCATTGGTAAATGGCCTGTGTTCGAGAGTAAGTGTGCCGTGATCTTCGCGGAGCGTTTGCACAGGGTGTTAGCTCCCGAAACATCGACGGCCTGGTCCTGCCTGCCCCAATGCAACAGGATGGGGACCTCGATATCTTCAATGGTTGTCTCAAGGTGCGGTCTCTCACCACGTGCCTCGCTGAAAATGGTGTGCGCTCTGGCATTTCGTTGTTCGGCACGATGCCAGTAGTACATGCGCAGGGGGCGTGGTAATTTCGGGGAGCCAAAAAACATCGGCCGTAAGACTCGCTGCTCGAATTCAACAAAGTTTTCCGCTTTAAGGGGGCTGTGGTTATCTGTGTCGATAGCCTCCAGCAGAGGACCTTTCCTGCAATCGTTGACCCCCAGTGGAGCGAGCAGCCACAAGGCGCTGATCTTCTCGGGATACCTTGCGGCCAATACACTGGCAATCCATCCGCCCATTGAGCTTCCGGCGATGATGCAGCGTTCAATACTCAAAGCGTTCAGGAAGGCACTAAGCCGCTCCGCCTGGCTGCTGATGTCGAAGGAGAGATCATTGCCTTCACTACTGCTGCCGAAACCGATCAGATCAGGCGCGATAATACGAAAATGTCTCGAGAGTTTCGGGGCGATTTTTAGCCAATGGTCGGCGTCTGCCCCAAAACCGTGCACGAGGACCAGGGTTGGTCCGGTGCCTCCGTGAAGATAATGCCATCTCAGCGTATCTACCGAAACATGACCAGACTTCAGCCCTGCCAGTTGGCGTCCGAGCCACAGTAGCCCCTTTGCCCATGTCATTACGGCGCATCGGGTACTCACCCAAAGCAGGAAAATTAAAGCCGTGAAAGCGATGATATGCAGGCCCATGGCGCATTATGATAGACCTTTCTCTTGTCCTGGGTGATTGTCATGAAGCGACGCGTATTCCTTTGTGTTGTCTGGATTCTTTCCTGTGCGCATGTTGGGGCAGATTTTGGTGATTGTTTTCCTGAAGACGTGATGCCGGAAAACATGTTTCCCGTGGTTGAATTGCTGACGAGCAAAGGCACGATTGTCGTAGAGCTTAATCGCAACCGGGCGCCGGCGACCGTGAATAATTTTCTGAAATATGCGCTGGAGGGGCACTACGACAACACGATTTTCCACCGAGTGATCGCGCAATTTGTAGTTCAAGGCGGGGGATATACACCCTCAATGGAGGAGCGAGCGGTGAGGAGCCCTCTTATCAATGAGTCTGG
>CAXQNK010000010.1:0-12461 GCA_964225175.1 Candidatus Nitrosopumilus sp.
CGCGCCGGTAGGCCGGCTGCAGGACGGCGGCATCCACCCAGATTTCGGATTCTGCGAGCCCCCCGCCTGCCTCGAATACACCGACGATGGCCCACCGCTTTTGCCCCACCTGGATCGACTGTCCAACCTCCAGCCCCTGGTATTCACGTTGAGCGCCCACCCCAACGATGACCTCATCCAGCCCCCAAGTGAAAAAACGCCCCCGCACGATCCGGAAAGAATCCCTGACATGGGTGGCCTGTTCGCGAACCCCTCGCAGGGGCACATTGGCATCCGTTCCTGTCGACCGCTTGGGCAAATTGATGACCACGAACAATTCCGGCGATGCCAGGGGACCGCGTTCATTCCTCGCCAGCCCCGGCGCCTCGGCAATCAGGTCAACCGCATCACCGCCTAAACCACTCATCATCTCCGCGCTGGCGCCACTGCGCAGGACCACGGCATTCTCGGCCGTGGCCGAACTTTCCATCATGCCCAGGATGCCTTGTGCAATGGACAACACGCTGACCATCACGGCCACCACGCCGGCGATACCCAGCACCGCGGCGGCTGATGATCCTTTACGTTGTGGCAATGTGCGCAGGTTGAAGGCGCTGACTGCAAGAATCTGCTGAAACCCGTTGAAATGTGCCGCCATATGCTGTCCTCAGCGACGCAGAGCATCCGCTATTCGTAATCGCCCGGCTTGTAGCGCAGGGAAAAAACCCGCTGCCACGGCCATGATAAAAACCAGGATGACTCCGTTCAGCCATGCTCCGGCAGGTATGAAGAAAACCGGCAGCGAACCGCCCGTCGGATCACCCAGTGAGACAAGGAACCCTGCCAGGGCAAGGCCTATCGCACCACCAATTCCCGTCAGAACCAGAGACTCTCCGAGTACAAGATACAACACGGCTCGATCCGTGAAACCGATCGCCTTGAGAACGGCCAGTTCATTGGTGCGTTCTCGCACGGCATAGGCCATCGTGTTGCCTGTGACCAGAAGGATGGTAAAGAACACGGCCGTCACTATAGCGATGATAATGCTGCGCACATCCCCGATCTGGTTGGCAAAACCCTGCAGAAATGCGCCCTCTGGTTCCGCCTTGGTCTCCTCGGGTGAATTGGCGAATTCGTCATCAATGGCTGCCGCGATGCGCGAGGCAGCGTCAGCATCATCGACCTTGACCACATACCAGCCGATCTGGCCCTCGCCCCAGCGCCGCGCCTCGTCGAAATAGTCATACCTGAAAAACATCTGGGTGGTGTCCGTGCCTCGGTTGGCACCGTCATAGATGCCCACGAGATCGAAATACCAGGTATCTCCGCCTGATTTTTGTTGCCAGGTCGTGTTGATGATCGGGATCCGATCACCCACTTCGAAGCCGAAACGCTCCGCGGTCAGCCGACCCAGGATCGCCCCGGTTCGGGTTTTTGCCCAGGCGGATTTTTCTTCCTGGCTCAGCAAGATCTCCGGATAGAGCGCGAACAGTTCTTCCGGGACCACGGGGATTTGAGCGAAGAAATTCGTTGGTTTCTGATAAATGCCCCCAAACCAGGTCTGGTGCATCGCATTACTGACACCCGGCACTTTCTCGATGCGCGCTTCATACGCCTTGGGGAGCAACTGGATAATGGACACCTTGTGCCGAACAATCAGGCGATCGATGCCTGCGACCTCCACACCCTGTGTAAACGCCTGCTTGATGGCTGCAAGATAACCAAACAGCAAAAAGGCCACGACCAGCGAGAGCAAGGTCAACAGGGTGCGCAATTTCTTGCGTTTGAGGGCGCTCCACAGGAGAAACAGGTATTTCACTGCTCAGACTCCAGGGACAGCTGGCCCTTGTTAAGGTGCAGGGTCCGGGAGGCAACATCCGCGGCATGCCGGTCATGTGTCACCATGACGATGGTTTTGCCCTGTTCCTCATTGAGGGCCTTCAGAATATCGAGAATTTCATCGGATGACTTGCGGTCGAGGTCACCGGTGGGCTCATCACACAAGAGAATGGTTGGGTCCGTAGCCAGCGCTCGGGCAATGCCCGTGCGCTGTTGCTCACCACCGGACATCTGTCGCGGGAAATGATTCCGGCGGTGCGCCAACCCAACGATTTCAAGGGCTGTTTCGGCCTGCTGTTGCCGTTGTCGACGGGAGAGACGCGTCAGTAATAAAGGCAATTCGACATTTTTCTGTGCTGTCAGGACGGGCATCAGGTTATAAAACTGGAATACCAGGCCGACATGGCGCGCACGCCAGGCGGCCAGCTTGCGGTCGGAGAGCCGGTCAATCCTTTGACCACCCACATGAATTTCACCCTCGCTGGGGCGGTCAAGCCCACCGATCAGGTTCAAAAGGGTAGACTTCCCGGAGCCAGATGGGCCCATCAGCGCCAGGAACTCTCCTTGCGGAATGTCGAGATCCAGGCCACCCAGGACATGAATGATCTCGCCACCCCGTTTGAACAGCTTGTCCACACCTCGAACCTGGACAAGCGGCTGCAGTGTCTCTTGACTCATCTTTGCGCTTGCTCCCTAACGGCTGCACCATCACTCAAGGGTTCTGATTGATCAATCACGACGCGTTCACCCACCGTGATGCCCGAGGCCAGGATCACCTCGAGCTCGCCATATTCGACTATGCTGACCGCCCGTCGCTCCGCCCGTCCGTCTTGCACTACGAATACAATGTCCCGTCCATTGTCACGTGACACCGCAGCGGCAGGAATCCCTATTCTTCGTGCAGCTTGTACTTGATCGCGGGATTCCTGAAAAGCCACTTTCACCCCCATGTCCGGTAATACCCTCGGATCAAGGTTGTCAAACCCAACACGGACCTCCACGGTAGCCCGTTGCCGATCAGCGGTCGGGATGATGGCGATGACGTAGCAGGGGATCTGCCAGTCTGGGTAAGCATCGAGGGTTGCCAACACTCGTTGCCCCGCAGTCACGCGGTTAATGTATGCCTCATTGACATCAATTTCGATCTCGAGCGATTCCATGTCCACCACGGTACCAATCCCGGTACGGGTGAAGCCACCGCCAGCAGATATCGGTGAAATCATCTCTCCGGGCTGTGCGTTTTTTGCCACAACCACGCCAGCGAAGGGAGCGCGAATGACTGTGTCTTCCAGGCGCTCAGACCAGACCAGCAGGTTTTTCTCCGCCACCTCGATGTCGGCCCGTCGGCGAGCCGCCTGTGCGGCCAGCGCCTCGGCTTTTGCCCTCGCGCTGTCGAGTTCGGCGGCACTCGCGAGGCCTCGATCTACCAGGTTGCTGACACGCTCGAGACTGGCCTGAGCCTCTTTCAGCAGTGCCTTGGTCTCTTGCAGCGAGGTTTCGGCCGCGTCACGCTGTGCGGCGGCCAGCTGATAGCTCGCGGCCAGATTCGCGCCGTCAAGACGCGCGAGTACCTGGCCCTTTTCGACCTTCATGCCTTCCTCGATCAGCACTTCGGTCACTTTCCCTGTCATCTCCGAGGAGACGGTGGCCTGCCGACGCGCAGTCACATAACCCGAAGCATTCAGCACGGTCGCGGTACTCTCAGCACTGACTTCGCGCGCTGAGGCAAGTTGCACGTAAATGGTGCTGGAAGCGCCGGGCGCATACCAGTAGGCCCCGGCAGCAAGAACCAACACAAACAAGGTGATGCCGGAATATAGCCCGACCCGCGAACGCTTTTTCTCTTCCTCTCGGTCGATTTTCAACTGGTCGAGTTTAGCGGTGCTCATAAGGTGGATTAACGCTCTGATACCCAAGTCTGCCCATCATATCGGCTTGCAGTGAAAATACCATGAGCAATGCCCGGCTGAGCGGAATCTCAGTCCACCCGGGTGTCTCTGCTCTGGAGTTGCGCATTGACCCATTGTTCAATGGCGACGGCCGGCAGCGCACCGGAATACCGCGCCAGTTCCTGGCCCTGATCGAACAGGATCAACGTGGGAATGCTTCGGATAGCATAATGCGCTGCGATATCCTGGGCCTCGTCAGTATTGAGTTTTGCCACACGAACCCGGGGCTCCAAGGCACGCGCAGCCTGCTCATATGCTGGGGCCATGGCTTTGCAAGGCCCACACCAGGGCGCCCAGAAATCCACCAGCAGAGGGACTTCCCCGACCGCAAGGTGTTGCTGGAATGAAGCCGCGGTCAACTCGACGGGATGGGTGCCAAACAGGGGGTGCTTGCACCGCCCGCAACGGGGATCCGCACCGAGCCTGTCCGCGGGTACTCGATTGACCGCCTGGCAGTGCGGGCAAACCAGCTTTCTTGAAAAACTCATAAGGAATCAACCCTTCTCTGAATCCAATACATTAATATATTCTAATGTATGGGCAGACATCGCTGCTTCAGAGAGCGAAGACGGCCACAGCCGTCTTTTAAGAATCAACGAATCTGCTTATGCCAGTTGTTGACGATCTGCGCGACGTCCATCTCCTCTCCGCCATGACGCCATTTGCCCGCGTAATCGATGTCGATGGAGTTGGGCGGTGGATCCGGCAGGTTCATCTGGAATCGGACCGGCATAGGCACAGCTTCACCCAGAGCAACCACCTCGCCTTTCGACAGCGAAGTCAGTGCTGAGAAAGTGCCCTTCGCCGCATCGGGCACCATGCTGCGAACGTATTCCTGATCGTCCGGGTTCGAAATGCGCAAACAGATGTAACTGCTGCACTGCGCCAGCACCGTTTCTGAGACATCCGCAGGCCGCTGACTGACGACACACAGGCCAACGCCATATTTCCGGCCATTCTTGGCAATTCGCTCCATGGCGCGTCGCGCCTCGTCGAATTTTGCCAACCCTTCCCGAGGAATATATTCATGGGCCTCTTCGCAGATGAGGAAAATGGGAAATTCCCGGCAAAGCGGATTCCAGAAATTGAACTCATAGGCAAGCCGACCGACCTGCGCCGTGACCAGAGGCGCCACGTCAAAGGGCACCGAACTCATATCAAGGACCGTGATGCTGGCCCTGGGTTCACCGAGTCCGACAAAATCCTGCATAAGGCCGATCATGGATTCGGTCGATACGCGAAGCTTGGGTTTGAGAAGAAAATCATATCGCGAGTCATTCAGGAGGCTGTTGACGCGCACCAGAAGCTGGTCAAATTTGCCGTGCAAAGGTGACTTGGTTTTACCGAAATCGCTGGTCTGCTCGTTGGCGTCAACAATCAGCTGCACGAATTCCTCGAAGGAATAGAAGATGGGCGAATCGACCGTGATGTGCCCGAGATCGAGGTGCTGGTTCGCTTCCTTTTTCAGTCTCATCATCAATGAGCGCAGGAAGGACAGCTGAATGGATGAATTGGGATCATCCATATCGATGATCAGCTCACACAGCTCCGCGTAACTCAGCAACCAATAGGGAAATTCGAGATCCTTGGCTTTCATGCTACGGACTTTGCTCTCCTGGAAAGGCGCTTTCGCCACCACGCCATCCACCTCCTTGTCGCAGTACTCTCCATGCATGTCCAGCAGAATGATGTGCGCCCTGGGCATGCTGCGCAGGGCGGTCTGAAGCAGGCCGGTCACGGTCCAGGATTTGCCCGCACCCGATTGACCCAGGATAGCAGCATGCCTGCCAAAAAAGGCTGAAGCATCGAGAAAAATATCCACTGAATCGAGGGTGCTGAGCTTGCCGACTTTCCAGCCGACATCGCCCTCGTCTGAGAACACTTTTTCAAGGTCCTGCTGAGAAACAATGTGAAGCTCCGCCCCGGCGGTAGGAAAATGACGGACTCCGCGCGAGAAACCCTTCTCAGCGTCAAGCTCACCGAGTGGCGAGACTCGAACCTTGAATAAGGGATGACCACGTTGCGTTGTCTCCCGCCATAGTGAGTCCACCATGACCAGGGCGTTGATTTCTCCCTGGCGCACGGTCATGTAGGAACCCACCTGACCGACCTTCACCGTATTCATGCCGATCCTGCGCTCTACCTCGAACTCATCCCCGTGGGAGATCAGTTCCGCGATGAGGTAGTCACCATGGGTTTCGGTTAAATGGCCAATCAGGGTGTTTTTTTCTTCATACATTCCTTCGCTCTCCATTCAAGAGGCTGGTCTTGCATCTGAGTTTTAATTGTTCGGAACCAATATGTCAGGACCCTGCCCTTGGGCCCGCATTTTTCCCGTGCCGATTGGGGCACAAGGGTAAGCAATGCCGGGCCGTGAGTGCAAGGCGCGGACCACCAATCCAAGCCCTGCCACCGCCACAGCTGTATCCGAAAACACCAGGCACTGGCGTTAAAACCCGGGAGATCAGCACCTGCAGGTCATCATCATTTCCATGCCCTGGCCGGACGTCATTGCACGCGAACGTGGACGCTGGAAAGTCTGTTACAGCAATCATCTCACTGTTATGCTTCAAGTTTAAGCTGAAAAGGTTTCAGCGTCGTCATGCCAATGCACAAGTTCGCGACGAGCACAGTCTACAGATCGCCATGGGTATCGGGTATTGGGACAATTGACAGGTTCTGAAATTGCCTGACCACAACAGCCGAACCGGGCAATCGACGCTCGGGGTGAATACATCAGCGTATATGAAAAAATCGTCTTCACAAAACGATAGAGTTCTCGGAGGAACCCCGCGCGAAAAACCGAGCGCTGGAGTTGCCGATCGCGCGGGTGACGAGATAGATATTCTGCATGACTATGCCGTTCAATTGCTGTCCCGCTCGACCCTGGATGAGATTTTCTGGCTGATCGCCCACCAGGTGATGCAAGCCCTCGGCTTCGAAGATTGCGTCATTTACCTCGTCGAGGGTGACGGAAAACTTCACCAAAAAGCCGCGTACGGGCCAAAAA
Source organism: Candidatus Nitrosopumilus sp. (assembly GCA_964225175.1). GTDB lineage: Bacteria > Pseudomonadota > Gammaproteobacteria > Xanthomonadales > SZUA-36 > WTJD01. The sequence goes on from CAXQNK010000010.1 coordinate 6,778, forward strand.
ACCCGTCCGGCAAGCTGATCAAGGACCCCATCATCATCGAGATGGGGAACGGGATCGTCGGCAGTGCTGCCGCGCTCCAGGTTGCACAAAGAGTCAGCGACGTAAGGCGAGATAGCCGATATATCATTGATGATGAGCTGCGAGGTTCTGAGCTTGCCGTGCCCATTGTGTACGAAGGCCGAACGATCGGCGTGATCGACTCGGAGCACTCTGAGGCTGGCTTTTACACCCATGCCCATGAGCGATTTCTGCTCACCGTTGCCAACATGACCGCAGCGAGAATTACCGATGCGATCAAATCTGAAGTTCTCGAGGCCACCGTCAGGAAGCTGGAACTGACCCAGGAGACCCTGATGCGCCAGACGGAAGAATTAACCCGCAGCCGGGCTTCAGAACAGGAAGCGAACTCAACCAAAACGACGTTTATCAGCATGATGAGTCATGAGCTTCGCACGCCGCTCAATGCAATTCTCGGGCTAACCGAATCGCTCCAGATGCAGGATCAAGAACCGGCCAGAGCCCAACTAATGCTGCAGCAGATTGCCAAGGCCGGGCAGGATCTCGCCCAGAAAGTCACCAATCTGCTCACCTTGGGTGACGGGGATCCCAACACGCTAAAACCCGAGATCAGCCGCGTGACCGTGCGCCATTTTCTGGCGGCTACCGCCGCGCTCGCGGCCGGACACCAGGGCGCGCCGAAAGATCGAATAGAAATCACGGTTCGTCCCCCAGGACTGCGTGCCAGCTTAGATATCAACCGGACGCAGCAAATCCTGCTCGCATTGTTGTCCAATGCGTTGAAATTCAGCAAGGACCATGCCGTTCAGCTCTCCGCCGGTGATTTCACACGAGACAACGAACGCTGGGTCATGATCCGCGTAGAAGACCGGGGCAAGGGAATAGCCCCGGACACTCTACCAAGTGTCTTTGAGCCCTTTTTCCGAGCCGATACCGCGTACAGCCGTGAAACTGAGGGCGCCGGACTCGGCCTCGCGCTTGCAGAAAAACTGGCCAAGCTCATCGGGGCTGAACTTGACATCGAGAGTTCTCTGGGCGAAGGGACACGCGTTCAGTTGTCACTTCCACCCGCAAGTACGGAAAGAGGCCTGGGTCTGACCTCGGGCGTGAGCGTCCGCAACGGCGACGACTCGGGCAGCTCTGATTAGCTTTTCACTGCCGCTCGGCCACTTCGGGTTATGATGATTTGACGTTTTTACCTGGTAGTAGGCGAACATGAAAACTCCGATCGTTCTGACCATAATTGGCAAAGATCAACCGGGCATCGTGCACCAGGTGTCCGAAGTGCTCAAACGTCATGCAGGCAATTGGTCGCACAGCAGTATGAGCTCACTGGGTGGTCAGTTTGCGGGCATTCTGCTTGCAACCGTACCCAGCGGATCCGTCGACGCATGCATCATGGATCTCGAGGGGCTCTCCCAGAAAGGCCTGTCCATCGTGACCCAGATCGGCGAAGACCGCCCTGCAAGCACAGCCGATTCCTGTTACGAACTTGACATCGTTGGCCACGACAGGCCGGGGATCGTACAGGAAATCACGGGCATACTGGCCGGTTTCAACGTCAACGTCACCGAGCTCGAGACCGAAGTTGCCAGCGCTTCAATGGCCGGGGGCCCACTCTTCAAGGCGCATGCTGTACTGGGGGTGCCGGAACCTGTATCTATCGAAGACATCGCCGAACGACTCGAAGCGATTGCCAATGAGCTGATCGTCGAATTCAGGGGCACGAATTGAGGGTCTGCCCATGAAACCCGGGATCAGACAGGCCTGAGTCTTGAGGACCACCATAGCGTCAGTCGGCACCCTGCTCCTGGGTGTTGCCATTCTCCTGGCTGGCCAGGGCCTTCAAGGCGTACTGCTGCCGGTGCGAGCGACCATGGAGCAATTCTCCACCGTCCTGGTTGCCTTCATCGGCGCCACCTACTACCTCGGCTTTACTTATGGTTGCTGGAAAGGGCCAGAGATCATCCAGCGCGTGGGCCATGTCCGGGTCTTTGCCGCCATGACGGCTTTGGCTTCTGTCAGTCCACTGCTGCACGGGCTGTGGGTTAACCCGTGGTCCTGGGGCGTACTGCGGTTCATCACGGGTTTCTGTTTCGCCGTACTCTACATCGTGATCGAGAGCTGGTTGAATGAGCGCGCGAGCAATAAAAGCCGTGGCCAGGTGTTCTCTGCGTACATTCTCATCAACATGACCTTCCTGGCCGTGGGACAGCAGATGCTTCTGCTCCAGGATCCGTTGCGCCTTGACCTGTTCGCTATCGCCTCGGTGCTGGTCTCCATTGCCGCGGTGCCAGTACTCATGTCCAGGGCCGATTCCCCTGAAATTCGTGAGCAGGGACATTCGATTGACTTTCGCGCGCTTTACCATACATCGCCGGCAGGAATGCTCGGCAGCCTTGCAGCGGGCTTGACCAATGGCGCTTTCTGGGCATTGGCCGCGGTGTTCGCCGCCCAAGTGTCCACTGATGTCTCATTCGCGGCCTGGCTGATGACGATGGCCGTCATAGGTGGAGCCCTGGGGCAGTTTCCGCTCGGCTCACTTTCAGACCGCGTAGACCGGAGGCGTGTCCTCATCGGTATCTCCTTTGCCTCGAGCCTGGCCGGCCTCCTGATCTGGATGGTGGCGAGTCATGCCTCGACAGTCCAGTTGCTTGTCTTCACCTGCGCATGGGGTGTAGTTGCTTATCCGATCTATTCCATCTCAGCCGCGCACGCAAATGACCGCACTCGCCCGGAAGACTTTGTTATGGTCTCAAGCGGCCTGCTCCTGATGTTCGGGCTTGGCGCTGTTGTCGGGCCCTTTTTAGCCTCCGGGTTGATGGCGATTCTTGACGCGTCGGGGTTGTTTTTCTTCACGGCCGTCATTCACCTTCTGCTCGGCTTGCATGTCTGGCTGCGCAGCCTGCGGCGCGATGCGGCCAGCCCCGAGCAACACACGGAATTCAGCGATGCACTGACCGCCGTGATCACGGTTTCCAATGTGCTTGACGAAGAAAATTCCGAAGGCCACGAGTGAGGAAATGAGCCAGAGCTGCTGGCCGTCCCCGGCTGGATTAGAGCATGATGCACCGTGGCGGGGCTTTCGGCCAAAAACCTCTCCAAGGCCAGGCAATGCGCGTTAGAATGGTTCCATGACCGACACCGACATCAAAGCCAAGATCGCCCGATTGCGCGAACAGCTTGAAGCTGCCGGCTCGCCTGATCCGGAAACAGTCAGTCTGCTTCAACAACTTGACGCCGACCTGCATCGGCTGCTCGATCAATCCGATCCAGACAGTCACCCGCTGAGAGAGCGTGTTGAAACACTCGCTGCAGATTTTGATGCGCAGCATCCGCAAGCCGCTGCAATTCTCCGGGAAATCGCGGTGGCGCTCGCCCGGGTAGGCATTTGAGGGTATGCGGGTGATGAGATGCCTGAGCGTGGTCTTGACCACAGCCCTGCTGAATGGCTGGTCGGTGAGCGCAACGGGCGGGGAACCGATTGGCGAGTTCAAAGGATTTCGAAGCGGCAGCACTCCTGAGTTCGAAGTCCAGGCACCGTGGGTTCTGGACTGGCGCGTCGTCAGTGAATTTCCGGAGTCCCTGGCAATTGACGTCGCCCTGATGGAGGCCGGCACTGGCATCCACCTGGGCAATGTTCTGAAAACCAAGCGCTCCGGGAACGGCGTTCGGCTGTTCGAGCTGTCAGGAAAGTTTTATTTCCGGGTGAATTCCTCGATGGCCAATTGGACCTTCAAGGTCGAGAGCCTGAGCGATGATGAAGCCGCTTCGTACACCCCCTTGAATGCAGAGGGTTGACCGAAGTGTCCTGCTCAGTACCTGACCTTTGCGACGATTTCCTGGAAGAACTCCAGGTGCTGGACCCGTTGTTCAACAACTACGGCGGCAAAGAAAAGTTTTGTGGCGAAATCGTGACCGTACGTTGCTTTGAGGACAATACGAAGGTCAAAGCCATCCTGGCAACGCAGGGCAAAGGTAAAGTGCTGGTGGTGGATGGCAGCGCCTCCATGCGCTGCGCACTGCTGGGGGATTTGCTCGCAGGCATGGGCAGTGACAACGGCTGGCAGGGTGTTTTGATCAACGGATGCGTGCGAGACGTCGAGGTTTTGAGGTCCATCGACCTGGGCATCCTGGCGCTCAATCGGCACCCCGCCCGTTCAAAAAAGCGGGGCGACGGTGAAGTGGGTTTGCCGGTTCGGTTCGCCAGTGTCAGCTTCCGACCCGGCCAGATGCTTTACGCGGATGCCAATGGCACGGTCATAGCAGACCGGGACCTCGGCACCGCATTTGTGTAATGGCATCCCAAGCCTGCCATCGAGGTGCAACTTAATTAGCCGAACACAGCGCTGCTGAGATTTCAGCCCCCAAACGGGCATTGCTCAGCATGAGCGCAACATTGGCATCAAGACTGGCACCGCCGGTCATCTCCTCGATCTTCTGCAGCAGGAACGGGGTCAATTCCTTACCCACAACGCGAGCATCGGTCGCCTGTCCCAGGGCCGCAGAAAGCAGCTCCTCGAGCTCCGTCTCATCCAGCGCATGAGCGCGCGCAATAGGATTGGCAATCACCATGCCCTGTTCCAGGGACAATTCATCATGCACACCCATCAGCTCGGCTATATCAGCGACACTGTCGAGCCGATAATCCACAGGGAACCCGCTGCGACGGCAGTAGAATGCGGGTAGGTCGTCTGTTCTGAATCCGATCACGGGCACGCCAAGCGTCTCCAGGTACTCCCGGGTCAGGCCAATGTCCAGAATGGCCTTGGGGCCGGCACAAACCACCGCAACAGGTGTTCGGGCTAACTCGAGCAGATCAGCAGAAACGTCGAAGGTCATCGCAGCGTCACGATGGACCCCGCCAATGCCCCCGGTTGCGAACACCCTGATACCCGCCCGGTGCGCCAACATCATAGTGGCCGCCACGGTGGTTCCTGCCGTTGCGCCCGCGGTCAGCAGGGACGAGAGATCACGTCGGCTGCACTTGGCCAACTCGGCCCCTGACCTGGCCAGGCGCTCAAGCTCGTGATCCTCGAGACCCACCCTGGCCACACCGTCAACAATGGCAATCGTAGCCGGTAAAACGTTCGCTTCACGAATGACCTGTTCCGCCTGCCGGACCGTCTCGAGATTCACCGGCCAGGGCATGCCATGAGTCATGATTGTCGATTCCAGCGCCAACACGGGCAAACCGGCACTCAGTGCTGCCTCGACCTCCGGCCCGATCTGGAACCGGCTGCTCACTTGATAACACCCGGGCGCAATCCCAGTGCTTCGCACAACTGCAGGGTCTGGGGATCCGGCGCAACACGGGTCAACTCGTTGACACCTGACTGTCCGGCTGATGGCAGGTCGAAGGTCAGCGTTAGGTGATTGCAGTCCACGACCTGCAATGTGCCGGTTCCATAGTCAGTGTCCTGTTCCTGGCCGGGCGCCTTGGTATTGAACGCACCGCCCGAGGTATTCTCGAATTGAAGCGACATGCGGTCTGCCCCGTCGTCAAAGGAGCCCAAGGCTGAAATCCATCGCTGAGACGAAGCGCCAACCTCATCAACAGCACTTTCGCCGGAGCGGGCACTGAGTGCCGCGGCATCATCCGCGAAAGTGAACCACGCGAGAAACGCCAACTCGAAGGAAGGAAACACCTCCATCAAAATGCCTTG
>CAXQNK010000011.1:0-18306 GCA_964225175.1 Candidatus Nitrosopumilus sp.
CGGGCCGTGGTCTTGGACATACGGGGGGTACGCTGGACAAGCTGGAGAGCATCCCTGGCTTCGAGGTGTTTCCCTCCATTGAGCGACTGCAAGCCATGGTGCGCAAGGCGGGAGCAGTGATTGTTGGACAAACTGATGAACTGGCACCTGCCGATCGCCGCATTTACGCGATCAGAGACAACACCTCAACGATCGCATCAATACCGCTCATCGTGGGCTCGATCCTTTCCAAGAAATTAGCTGAAGGCCTGGAAGGTCTGGTGCTTGACATTAAGGCCGGCAATGGCGCGTTCATGCGCGATTTGGAGGAGGCGCGGACTTTGGCACGCCAATTGGCAGAAGTTTCTGCGGGTGCGGGCGTGTCGTGCAGCGCGCTGCTGACCGATATGAACCAACCCCTTGCGTGGAGTGCAGGAAACGCGCTCGAGGTTCGCGAATCCATTGAGTTTTTGAAGGGTAAACGTCATCCGCGTCTTGAGGCAGTCACCATGTCGCTATGCTCTGCGGCTATGATGCGTACAGGAATGGCAAGCTCGCAGGATGAGGCCATGAAGCAGCTCACCTATGCCCTGGACAGCGGTCGGGCGGCTGAGCGTTTTGCGCAAATGGTGGCGATTCAGAACGGCCCCACGGACTTGTTGGACGCTCCGGAGAAATACCTCGAGCGGGCGCCGGTGGTGCGAACCTTGCTTGCAGACCGGTCGGCGTTCGTGCAGTCGATGAATACGCTGGAAATCGGCCTGGTGGTCATGCGCCTGGGGGGAGGGCGCCAAAAAGTGGAAGACACGTTGGATCATCGAGTGGGCCTGGCTGACCTTGTCAGTGTCGGTGATCATATTCAGAAAGGCAGCCCGCTCGCCACCATCCATGCAGCCAACGAGGACGACGCGCTGCGAGCGATGGCAGACCTGCATCAATGCTTCGGGCTCAGCGATACGCAGACACCGGCGATGCCACTGATTTACGATCAAATTGACGCCGCAGCTGGATAAGCGAATGAATGGAACACCACATATCTCTGCAAGTCCTGGTGAATTTGCCGAATTGGTATTGATGCCGGGTGATCCCTTGCGCGCCCGTGCGCTCGCTGAGGGGCACCTCGATGATGTGCGCGAGGTGAATTCAGTGCGAAACATGCTCGGGTTCACCGGCACATGGAAAGGCAAGCCTGTCTCCATTATGGGGTCCGGAATGGGTATGCCGTCCATCAGTATTTACGCGCAGGAGTTGTTTCATCACTTTGGCGTAAAGCGAATTGTTCGCGTGGGGACCTGCGGCGGCTTAGATGAAGACATGCGCTTGGGAGACTTGATCCTCGCCACTGCAGCCAGCACTGATTCCAATATGAACCGGCTTCGATTCAGCGGATGGGACCTGTCACTGGCTGCGGATTTCGACCTGGCTCGAGTGGTCTCAGATGCCGCAGATTCAGCCGGTCTCAAGCTGCGCAAAGGTGAAGTATTTTCTACCGACTGGTTTTATCACCCTGATTCTGAATTCATCGAGCGACTGCAGGCCATGCGGGTGCTGGCTCTCGACATGGAGACAGCAGCCCTGTACGCCACGGCGCGCCAGAACGGTTGCCAGGCGCTGACACTGTTGTCTGTGAGCGATGTGATCCCCACGGGTTTGCGGTCGAGTTCCCGGGCGCGTGAGCAGGCATTTGCTGAAGTCATCGACGTTGTGCTCGGGGCGTTGCTGGGGAGCAGATGATGCGGTCCGAAGAAAATGGCACAAAGCGGGAGGCCTTGTGGGAACAGGCTAAACTGGCCAGTGAATTAGCCTATTCGCCCTATAGCGGGGTCAAGGTCGGTGCTGCGGTGTTGGATTCGCAGGGCCGGATTCACAGCGGCTGCAACGTGGAGAACGCATCATACGGCCTGACTCAATGCGCTGAGCGCAATGCGCTGGCCACGGCCATTGCCGCAGGCGCTCGGCCCGGGGAGCTGGTCGAGATCGCAGTCTACGCCACCAGTTTCGAAGTCCTTTCGCCCTGCGGAGCCTGCCGGCAGGTAATGGTTGAATTGTTGTCAGACACCGCCACGGTGCATTGCGGCAGTGATCGGGGTTCCATAAACAGTTGGCCGATCGAAAGCCTGTTTCCGTCGCCATTCAAACTGGAAGAGTCCTGAATGAGGAGACTCGGAGAATCCGCGCCCAATGAAGAACAGGACATTCAATGATCATCGGGGGTGCAGATTAATGAGCAAGGCCTTTGGTGGTCTGATGGTATTTTTGATGCTGTCCGGGCCCGCGCTAGCGGAACATGAGAAGAACATCCCGGTGGCGCGGTTTGCCCAGCTGGCGCTCGATTGTGTGCACCAGGAATACCCCAACAAGATCTCCCACGTCATGGATTCTGATGATGACTTGTCAGCTCCGCGACTACTGACCCCGGTGTTCTTCGGGTGTTTTGACTGGCACAGTTCAGTTCACGGACATTGGCTGCTGGTGCGCTTGCTACGCCTTTATCCCCAAGCCGAGTTTGCTGCTGATGCTGAGGCGGCATTGTCCCGAAGTTTTACGGCAACGGCCGTGGATGCAGAAGTGGCGTACATGACTCATTCCGGGCGCAAGGCCTTCGAAAGGCCGTATGGAATTGCCTGGTTTCTGCAGCTCATGGCTGAGTTACGCGAGTGGAATGATCCACGTGCAGAGCAGTGGCGTAACCTCCTGGGGCCTCTGGAGAACGCATACGTGCGCAGGGTGAGCGAATGGTTGCCTAACCTCGCTTACCCGATAAGGACCGGTGAGCATGCCCAAACGGCATTTGCATTCGCTCTGTTTTTGGACTGGGCAAAAGTTGCGAATGACCTCGACTTCGGCGCGCTCGTAGAGAAAAGTGCGCGTTTATTTTATCTCGATGACCGCCGTTGCCCGCTAAATTATGAGCCGGGAGGGCAGGATTTTTTGTCACCGTGCCTTGCGGAAGCCGATCTCATGCGGCGCATCCTGGATTCCTCCGAATTCTCCTTGTGGCTCGAAGAGTTTCTGCCGCTCCTCGGAGAGGCCGCTGGTGCTGACTGGCTTCCGCTGGCCACGGTCACTGATCGCAGTGACGGCAAGTTGGCGCACCTTGACGGACTGCACCTCAGCCGGGCATGGGCGCTGGTGGGGATAGCGAGTGCCTTATCGCCGCAAGATGCGCGACGTGCGGCGTTGCTGAGCGCAGCGTGGCGCCAGGGCAACGCAGGGTTGGCCGCTGTGACCGGAGAGTTTTACGAGGGGGGCCACTGGTTGGGTAGTTTTGCAACTTACCTGGTAACCGGTCGTGGTACGGGGCTGCCGTTCGATTCTGCCCGGTCAGGGCAGATGATTGCAGCCGCACCCGAACCAAGGTTAACGATGCTGTCGCGGATCGGCCGTTGGGAACCCAGCTTGAATGCGCTGATCAGTCTTGACGGGAGCGCGTTCGACGGCGCGGCGCCCAGTGAATCGGCGGGAACGGCGCACGCCCGGCTCCGGGGGCTGCCGGTGCTCGTAAAAGACAATATTGACATCCAGGGTTGGCCGACCACAGCAGGTTCACTGGCCCTGTTGGAGAATGTTGCGAGCCGCGATGCCGATGTGGTTGCGCGATTGCGAGAGGCCGGGTTGATTATCGCTGGTAAAACCAACCTGTCGGAATGGGCGAACTTTCGCGATGACCATTCCACCAGTGGCTGGAGTGGGGTGGGTGGTCTGACCCGTAACGCCTGGTCGCCCGGGCGAAGTGCCTGTGGTTCGAGCTCTGGTTCTGCGGTGGCGGTAGCCGCTGCCTATGTACCGTTTGCGATCGGTACGGAGACCAATGGGTCGATTGTTTGTCCCGCTGCATACAACGGAATCGTCGGTGTAAAACCCACGCTCGGATTGGTGAGTCAGCGCGGAATCATTCCCATTGCCGCCACCCAGGATACTGCCGGTCCCATGGCCTACGATGTCCGTACCGCCGCCATGCTGTTGGAGGTTATGTCGGGCCAGCCTGAGGGCGCATTGACGAGGGGACTGAGTCCTGCAGGACTCCAGGGTCTGCGCGTGGGCGTGATTCGGTCCAGGGATTACGGAAAAGGCCCGCGCAGACTTTACGACATCGCGATCAACGACCTCCGGAAAGCGGGCGCCGTGTTGATTGAAGATCTGAAGTTTCCTGATTGGCCAGAGGGTTTCTGGGACGACTCGCTCAATGTTCTGCTGTACGAGTTCAAAGCGGGGCTTAACCAGTACCTGGCCGGCAGTCCACCTGAGGTGAAAACCCGGAGCCTGGCCGACCTGATTGAGTTCAACGAGGTGGAGGCGGAGCGCGAGATGCGGTGGTTTGGACAAAGTCTGCTGACTCAAGCCCAAAAGAAGAAGGGACTGGAGCAAGCAGAGTACCGACATGCCCTTAAGCGTGTTCGAGAATTTACCCGACAGTCAATTGACGGATTAATGGCATCTGGCGACCTGGATGTCCTGGTAATGCCGACCAATGCCTTGCCATTCGTAATCGACGAAATACATGGCGATTCATTTCATGGCGGCAGCAGCACCATGGCGGCCATTTCGGGTTATCCACATGTGACGGTACCGGCTGGAAAGAGCGAGGGCTTGCCAGTTGGGCTATCGTTTATGGGTGCCGCGGGCAGCGATGCCCTGGTGTTGCAGGCGGCTTTTGCCTATGAAAGGGCAACAATGCACGCGACAACGCTGGAGGGGCGTGATCCATGGCACCTGGAGCAGCGTTTTTCAGAACAGTCCGGGAATTAAAACGTAGCGTTTTTTGGGGTAGTCGGGGAACCGAGCCTCATACCAGGCATGATTACTGATCGCCCTGGGCAACAGGTTGCAGAAGGTAAAGAGGGCAAATGCCCACCCTGCCCACGCCGAAATGAGAATGGCCCAGCCCGTCCACTGGAGGATTTCACCGAGGTAGTTGGGATTGCTGGTCCAGCGAAATGGGAGACCTCTCGGGATTCCGTATTGATCACTGCGCGTCGGCCTTAGTTGCCTGATGATCCGGTCGGCGCTGATATGCAGCGCAAACCCTGACCAGAACAGCATGGCGCCCAGCATGAAATTGAGCTCCATGATGGAGTGCTCGGCGCGGTGAGGGTCGATCAGGGCATGTGCATTGTTATAGCCGTTCAGCACGTTGAAAGCGATGGCTGCTAGCACCACCACGCCCGGAAAGGTTTTCCTGCTCGAGCGCATTAGCGCAGGAAACAGGAAGGTTCGATAGAGATAGTGAAATTGCCAAAAAACCAGGGGTATCCAGACGATAGGCTGTTGCGCCGAGGGGTGTTGCAGGACAATCCAGGCAATGACTGCAACGGCGGGTAGTTCCATGCAAAACCAGGCCAGGCGATTGTCCAATCGCGGTCCCCAGCCGTTCGTAAAGTGCCGACCATAGGGTGCGGTGATGAACATCAGGACCACCAGCACGATGGGGCACAGCAAAAACTGAATGGCGACGGGTCCGGTCATTTTTCTATCTTGCCAGAGTTATTGCCTCTACAACATTAAGACCTTGTCCGGCGCTCACTCTTCCCTCAAGCTATCCCCCAAGTTCCAGGAGTACTTTGAGTCATGAAATCACTGTTTCGAAAGTTGCATCGCTGGATTGGTCTTGCCCTCGCACTGCAAATCTTGGCCTGGATGCTCAGCGGGTTCTATTTCACGCTGTTCCCCATAGAAACAATTCGTGGGGAACACCTGACGCAGGAGTCGGAAACGCTCGCTGAGGTTGCGCTGGAACACATGATTTCTCCGCAGTCTGCCTGGGATGGCTTGCTCGAGGCGTCATTGGGCGAAATTGAGTTGCTTGAAATGTCCTTTCTGCGTCGCTTCAACCTTGACTGGTACCGGATCACCGTAGGCCTCGACGGGCAGGTTCATACACGACTTGTCAACGCAAGCGATGGCACCCTGATGCCGCCCATGTCTCGTGAAGTTGCATTGCAAAGAGCACAGGCGTTACTCCTGGAATCCCAAACGCCGTTGGCGATGGAGTGGGTGACTTCCCAGCACCCCGGAGGTGAGTATCGCGGATCGGTATTGCCTGTCTGGCGTGCTGTTTATGAAGAACCTGAATCGCTCAGCCTTTACCTAGACCCGTATACCGGTGATCTGCTGGCGCGAAGAACCGATCGGTGGCGGATATTCGACTTCCTGTGGATGCTGCATATTATGGACTATGAAACGCGTTCCGACTTCAATACCCGACTGTTAATGGTGGCATCTTCGCTGGGATTCTTTGTAGCCTTCAGCGGCCTGGTCTACTGGGCGATGAGTTCGCGTCTGTTCCGGCGTCGTCGTCGGGTGTAATCCTTAATACTTTCGCACCGCGAATCTGGCCCCGCTTTAACTGAAGTAATGCCTCGTTCGCTTCTGTGAGTGCGTAAGTACTGACGTGTGGTCGTATGCCCGTTGAAGCGGCAATCTCAAGACATTCGATCACGTCCGCACGAGTGACGTTCGCGACACTCATGATGTGTTTTTCGCGCCATAAATGACGGGCGTAATCGAGCGCCAACAGGTGCTGATTGTCGCCGCTTTCCTTGCGTATGGCATTGATCACGAGCCGTCCGCCCGCTGCGAGCTGGTCAAGTGCGCAAACAACAGGTTTCCATGCGGGTGTCGTGTCGATGATCGCGATGGGTGCTGTCGGTGGAGAATCCGCAGTATCGCCGGCCCACGCAGCACCGAGCGTCACGGCGAAGGCCTGTTCTCGCGGTGACCTTGCAAAAACATAAACTGGCGAATCCGGGTAGAGCTTCTCGGCCATCTGGAGGATGATGTGGGCTGATGCGCCGAAGCCGGTCAAGCCCAGCGCTTGTCCATTGCGCAACTGGCAATGGCGCAGGGCGCGCCAGCCGACCGCTCCCGCGCAGAGTAACGGGGCCGTGATCTCGGTATCCAGGATTTCGGGAATGACCGCGGCGAATGGTTCCGGGATCGTCATGAATTGCGCATATCCGCCATGCGCATCCCGGCCGCAGGCTCGAAATGCCGGGCAGAGGTTTTCCTCTCCGCGCAGACATTCGGGGCAGTGGCCGCAGGCGGAATGGATCCAGGCCACGCCAACGCGTCGCCCCAGCAGCTGTCTTTTGCAGTTTGGCCCCTCCGCAATGACTTCTCCAACGACCTGGTGTCCCGGGGTCATCGGAAAGCGGCTCGGCGATGTTCGGCCTTCTATTTCGTCCAGTTCGGTGCGGCACACGCCGCAGGCTGCGACCTTGATCAGTAATTCCCGTTCACCCGGTCGGGGAACGGGAATTTCCTCCAGCGATAGTGCTGGGTTGTCGCCGTCCACCTCTTGGATGCGATGAATCCGCATCGCTTGCATATGGTTTTTGGGAGTTGTGCTCACAGCGGTATGGTATGCGTTACCCGCTTTTCCGTTTTGGCAATCTGGTGCTCGATGTCACATGGTTCCTGTTCGGCGATTCGCACGATCTCCCGGAGATCGTCCAGATTCTCCAGGTGCACAGATTGCTCCTGATAGTTCTTGCCGAGTCCGATCCCGATGTCCCGGTGAGCGGTTGCGATTCGGTTTCTCAGCTCGGTTCGTTGATCCAAAAGGGCCGTGTGCGTGGTGGTCATCATCATACTCGGTTGTTTTTATCCATCATAAAGAGATCAATATTCCAGTCCATTGACCGGGGTCAATTCCCGGGGGATGAATAATCTTTTAAAATGATCATGAAACCTCAGGAGTCAATAATGTCTGAATACAAAACTATTATCGTCGCTGTGGATCTCAGTAGTGAATCGGATCTCATTATTGGTAAAGCCAGGTCGGTGGCTGCCGAAGGCACGGTGCTGCATCTTGTTTACGTTCAGGAACCCATGGACTCAGTGTATCTTGGCGTAGTGCCGTATGGCCCTGTTTTTGTGGGGATGGACCAGGTCGAAGGTCGCCTGCGAGATGAACTCGAGGACAAGTTGAAAGCGCTGGGAGCGGAGTTCGACGTGCCGGAGGAAAACCTTCACTTTCTCAATGGTACGCCCGCACGAGAAATTCATGCGCTGGTCGATGCATGTGGCGCAGATCTTGTGGTGCTGGGGACCCATGGGCAAAAAGGTGTGCAGTTGCTTCTGGGTTCAACAGCCAATTCTGTTCTGCACGGTGCAAGCTGCGATGTGCTGGCTGTGCGGATTAGCGAAGATTGAGGGGAAGCTGGGAGTCGCTTTGAAGATCAATCCGATCCTGGCAGAGGGCTCCGAGCGTCCGGAAACCCGCACCCGACCAGACGGCTTCGCTCGCTCATGACAGCACGCAATGTCTTGTGGTTGGGTGTGTTTCCGGGCGTTTTCACCTGGTCCGCAATCGACCCTCACGATCGAGTGACCTGGTGGCTGGAGGTGTTGCCGGCCGTGGCTGCGCTTGCAGTGCTGGCAATAACGAGGGCCCGGTTTCCATTGTCCTCTTTCCTGTATGCGCTGATCCTCACACATGCGGTCATTCTGATGGTGGGCGGGCATTACACCTACGCGCATGTTCCCTTGGGAGAATGGGTGCAGTCGTTCATGGGAAGTAATCGGAACGATTACGACAAGCTGGGTCATTTGGCGCAAGGTTTCGTGCCCGCGATTGTCGCTCGAGAATTATTGATCCGTCATGATGTCTTGCTGAAGCGTGCCTGGATGCCATTCTTGGTGGTTTGTATCTGTCTGGCCATAAGCGCTTTTTATGAGCTTGTCGAGTGGTGGGCAGCCCTGCTCAGTGCAGAGGCGGCAGAGTCGTTTCTTGGCACCCAGGGATACGTCTGGGACACCCAGTCCGACATGATGTGGGCGCTTGTGGGTGCATTGTCGGCGCTGACTCTTTTCAGTCGCGCCCATGACCGTTCCATGGAAAAACTCAATGGCTGATGCTGATCATTGGCCTGAGGGGTTTTTTTATCAGGATGGTTTTCTCCAGGCCTCCGAGGCGAACGCGCTGTGTGCTCTTCTTGAGAGAGAACTGGGCTGGCAACAGTATCCGATCGTTTTGTTCGGGCGGCGAATGATGCAGCCGCGACTCACCGCCTGGTGTGCCGATCCCGGATTGACTTACACCTACAGCGGAACTCGCCTGGAGTCGGCTTGCTGGCACCCGGAACTGTCAAGGTTAAGAGCTCGCCTCGAGGCACGGTTTGACTGCCCGTTCAATTCCGTGCTCGTCAACGCCTATCGCGATGGGAGTGACGCTATGGGTTGGCATTCTGATGACGAGCCTGAACTCGGTGAGCGGCCACGAATCGCTTCTGTCAGCCTCGGTGCACCGCGTAAATTCAGACTGAGGCGCAAAGGAGAGGGTAGGAGCCATGGTTATTGGCTCGAGCCAGGGAGTCTCTTGCTAATGAGCGGAACCAGTCAGCGTGATTGGCAACATAGTATTCCGAGAACACGAAAGCCTGTCAGCATTCGGATTAACCTGACGTTCCGGTGCCTTGGAAAATGATGACTAGGCTTGGCTTTGTGCCCTGCGGTTTTCTGTATTGACCTGTTTCGCCAGGTGTTGCTTAATCTGGCTAAGGATCCCCTCAGGACTGAGCCCCGCATCAGAGAGACAGTCGTCTCTGGAGCCATGCTCCATGTAGCGATCGGGAAGCCCTATTCTCAATAGCTCGCTGGCATGAGTTGTCTGTTCGAGTGCTTCGGCCACCGCGCTTCCAGCGCCACCTAGTGCCGCGTTTTCTTCGACGCTGACCAGCAAAGCATGCGAATTCGACATTTCTTCGATCATCGATTGATCAAGGGGCTTGATAAAACGCATGTTGACGAGACTGGCGTCGAGTGATTCGGCGACCTCCTTACAAGGACTCACCATCGCACCGAAGGCCAGAATGGCAATCTTTTTGCCGCGGCGAATCAACTCTGCTTGACCCAAGGGCAGGGGGTCGAGCGAGGAATCGATAGCCGCACCCGGGCCCGAGCCTCTGGGATAACGCACCGCCGCGGGCCCCTGGTGCAAAAACCCGGTGGTGAGCATTTTTCGACATTCATTTTCATCCGCCGGCGCCATGATCACCATGTTGGGGATACACCTCAGGTAGCTAAGATCGAAGCTGCCGGCATGCGTGGGGCCATCGGAGCCCACCAGGCCAGCGCGATCGATAGCAAATAACACGGGCAGGTTCTGGACGGCGACATCATGGATCAATTGGTCGTAGGCCCGCTGCAGGAACGTGCTGTAAATGGCCACCACAGGACGGGCACCCTCGCACGCCATGCCGGCTGCGAGAGTGACTGAGTGTTGCTCAGCGATGCCGACGTCAAAATATCGTTTTGGATGACGCTTCTCGAATTCAACCAATCCGGATCCTTCGCGCATGGCTGGGGTAATGGCAAGCAGTCGATCATCTGCGTCGGCCATGTCGCACAACCATTGTCCGAATACCTGGGTATAGGTCTGGGGTTTGGGTGTCTTGACTGGCTTGTCGATCATGCCTTTTTCCGGATCAAATGCTCCCACGGCGTGATACTTGACCGGATCCAATTCAGCAGGTGGATACCCTTTCCCTTTTTGCGTAATGATGTGAAGCAGATTTGGGCCTTCTACGCCCTGAGCCGTCCGGATCGTTCGCAATAGCGTCGTGAGGTTGTGTCCATCGATGGGTCCGAGGTAATTAAACCCGAATTCTTCGAAAAGTGTACTGGGCATGACCATGCCCTTGATATGCTCTTCCCAGCGGCTCATGAAGCGCCAGGCAGGTGATCCACGATCCATCATGCGCTTGCCCTGCTCACGAATGGCTGTCACGGTGGGACCGCTCATCAATCGCCCAAGAACTTTGGTCAGGCCACCTACATTGGGAGAAATAGACATCTGGTTTTCATTGAGAATGACCAGCAGATTAGGGTCAAGCTCTCCTCCATGATTCAACGCCTCGAACGCCATGCCTGCTGTCAGTGCGCCGTCCCCGATAACCGCCACGACTCTGCGCTCCATCCCCTGGTGGTCTGCGGCAAGCGCCATGCCCAGCGCAGCACTGATCGAGGTTGATGAATGCCCGACACCGAAGGTGTCGTATTCACTCTCCTCTCGCTTGGGGAATGGTGCAAGCCCGCCGGTTTTTTTTATGGACTCAATGGCGTGTTTCCGCCCAGTGAGTATCTTGTGCGGATAGGCCTGATGACCCACGTCCCATACGATACGATCATGCGGGGTGTCGTATAAATAATGCAGTGCAATCGTTAATTCGATACAGCCAAGGCCGGCGCTGAAGTGACCTCCGCTCCTGGACACTGATTCGATCAGGAAGGCGCGGAGTTCTTCCGCTAGCT
Organism: Candidatus Nitrosopumilus sp.; assembly: GCA_964225175.1. Classification (GTDB taxonomy): domain Bacteria; phylum Pseudomonadota; class Gammaproteobacteria; order Xanthomonadales; family SZUA-36; genus WTJD01. Next base: position 11,233 of record CAXQNK010000011.1, read on the forward strand.
GGTCCAGGTTTTCATCATCAAGCGCACGCAGGTCCGAAGGCTCGGTGATGAGATCCAGCAATGGATATTGAGTTTTCGGCATGGCCTTATTCTAACTGTCGCGCGCGATGGCGTATGCAGCCAGCCAGTCAAGGGCGTCATGATTGCCCGGAAAATGCCTGATTTCAGCCAGGCCCAGATCCCTGAGTTCACGGGCGCGTTGCCGACTCTGCTCAAGCCCGAGTGTGCCCGGGAATGTCGGTTTCTGGAGATGGGCATCTTTCTGTGTCGGTTTTCCGAGCGTTTCGACACTCCCTGTCACATCGAGAATGTCATCATGAATCTGGAAGGCCAGGCCGATGCACTGACCGTAAATGTCCAGTCGGTCAATCCATTTTTGATCTGCATCGTGAACGACTCCGGGCGCTGTGCTTGCCAGGCGGATCAAGGCTCCGGTTTTGAGTTGATGCATGTGCTCAAGACCAGCTTGAGTAAGATTTTCTCCCACTGCTGCCAGATCGATCGCCTGACCGCCGGCCATGCCTGTCGCACCGCACGCTATGGAAAGATCGCGCATGATTTTGGTCTGCCCCTTCGGTAGCCGTGAAAGTTCGGGATCCGTGGCCAGGATCTGGAAGGCGAGGGCCTGGAGCGCATCGCCCGCGAGTATGGCGGTGGCTTCATCGAACGCCCGGTGGCAGGTCGGTTGTCCTCTTCGTATATCATCATCATCCATCGCGGGCAGGTCGTCGTGTATCAGGGAATATGCGTGGATAATTTCAATGGCCACGGCCGGGGCGTCAAGGGCTTCCAAGGGTACATTGAGCGCTTCACCTGCGCCGTAGACGAGCAGAGGCCTCATACGTTTTCCTCCGGCGAGCGCTGAGTAGCGCATCGCCGATTTGAGCGGTTCGGGCGCCCCGGAGACGAGTTCAAGGCGGGCCTCGAGTGCGGTGTCGAAACGCAATCGCCATCGCGCGATCGTTGCAGGGATATCAGCCATCGGGATCCAGCGGGGTTGCGCTGGATTCGTCGTCCTGGTCGAGCAGCTGTTCGACGGATTGACGTGCGCGCTCCAGAATTTCCTGGCACTGTCTGGATAATTCGACACCGCGCTTGAACTCTGTCAAGGAAGCGTCCAGTGATTGCTCGCCCGTCTCGAGTTGAGCAACCAACGCCTCCAGCTCGGCCAGGGCCTTTTCAAACTTGGGCAGTTCGTCGGTTGTTTTTGCCATCTGTGCATGCAATTTCAAAGAGGTAAGGGACACTAACCCAGCGTTTCGCGTGGGTCAACCTTGCGGTTGTGTGCGCGGTCATGGGCATAAATAAGCAAGGGATCACGGGGCTTCCAGTTGATGATCCCGGTGGAATCCTTGCGCTTTTGTCGAAGGCCCTGTGAGGTCACGAGATGACCCACGGCGATGATTTCCTCTGCTCTCGTGACAATGGGGACCGAGTCGCGGAGCCAGGTCGGAAAATGACATTCCTGGAGGATGGACTTAATGGATTGATGACGCCCGCCAGTCAGGCTCTGAATCTTGTCACCCGGTTGCCTTGCGCGAACATTCCATTGCTGATTCTGAGGTAAAAGGGTCTCGTGCAATGTCAAAGTTCCCAGGGGTCCGCCCAGTTCCAGCGGAAGGTCAGTATCCCAGACGTACCCCGGGCAACGTTTAACGCTGTCGATTTCCTGAAGCCAGAGTGAGTCCTGGTAGTGATGCACTACCCACTCACGCCATTGCACGGTGATATGGCCGGTTTGTTTTGAACAGCACAACTGACGCTCAAGTTCGGCCAGCTTGCTGCGTGGCAATGATTCGGCCCCGTTTGTGAGTAGCCAGTGACGAACCATTATCCTCCAGCCATCCGTGCCGCAGTGCATATTCAGCCTCTCCCGAAGCACAGCCAGATCCAGCACCTGTTCGATGGGCGAACAGTGCCGCAGTTCTCGTGTCAGTTGATCGTTGAGGTAGGATTTAGCCTCTTTGCAGTGCCGTGCACTCTGGTTGAGCGCCTCACGTGCGGATGGCCAGCGGGTTTCCAGGCTTGGAAGCACCTTGTGCCTGATGAAATTCCTGTCATGCCTCAAATCAGAGTTGCTGGCATCCTCAATCCAGGACTGACCTTTCCTGGTCAGGTACTGCTCCAGATCGCGGCGGCTGAATTGGAGCAGGGGACGAAAAATATTTCCCTTGCCCAGTGGTCTGGAGATCGGCATGCCCGCCAGGCCAGCCACACCACTGCCGCGCATGAGATTGAGTAGCAAGGTTTCGGCCTGATCATCGGCGTGATGTGCGGTGAGCAAAAGATCGTTTGGCTCCAGTAAAGCGGCTGCTGCAGCATATCTTTTCTGCCGCGCCTGCGCTTCCAGACCAAGCCCGGATTGAGTGTTGATCTCAATCTTGATGCACCTGAATGCAACCCCGAGTTCCTCGCACAGGGATTCACACCAGGCCGACCAGTGTTCGGAGTCCGGGTGCAAGCCATGATTGACGTGCACGGCACGTATTTTTGTTTTAAACGATTGTCTTGCCTCACACAGGATGTGAAGGAGGGCGGTTGAGTCGGCACCGCCACTGAGGGCTACCCACCAGTTTTTTCCATGGTCGTGTGCTGTGAGCGCTGACAGGACACGGGCTGCTGAAAACAGGCGATCAGATCCCGACATTGCCTATTCTTTGTATTCCCCGAATGAGAGCAAACGCTCATACCGCTGTTCCAGCAACTGCTCGCTGGTGAGTGCGTCGAGTTCCCGCAGTTGCCGGTCTATGCAATCGCCCACGCTTTTCGCAACTGCAGCGGGATCCTTGTGTGCTCCGCCGAGGGGTTCGGGGATAACCTCGTCCACCAGTCCGAGTGCCAATAAGCGATCAGAAGTGATTCCGAGTGCCGTGGCCGCCTGTTCCGCGTTGCTGGGGTCCTTCCAGAGAATGGAGGCGCAGCCCTCTGGCGAAATGACTGAGTAAGTGCTGTATTGCAGCATATTCACCCGATCGCCAACGCCGATGGCCAGTGCGCCGCCGGATCCACCTTCGCCAATGACCGTGCAAATAATTTGCGTCGGCAGCCGCGACATGGTGGCGAGATTTCGTGCAATTGCCTCGGATTGGCCGCGTTCCTCGGCGCCCACACCCGGGTATGCGCCGGGGGTATCGATAAAGGTCAGAATGGGCAGGCGAAAACGCGCGGCCATCTGCATCAGGCGAAGCGCCTTGCGGTAACCCTCCGGACGCGGCATTCCAAAATTTCTGAATACCTTCGCCTTGGTGTCACGACCTTTTTGCTGTCCAACAATTACCACGCCACGGCCACGGAAGCGGGCGAGTCCGCCCACGATGGCGTGGTCGTCTGCAAAGTTGCGGTCTCCATGCAGTTCGTGAAATTCGTCGAATAAAAGATCAACGTAATCGAGCGTATAAGGTCGGAGTGGATGGCGGCTGAGTTGCGAGATTTGCCACGGCGTCAGGTCTTTGAAGATGTTGACAATTCTCTGTTGCATCTTTGCCTGCAAGCGATGAATTTCTTCCTCAAGGTTCAGGGCATTATCGGAGCCTACGTTTCGGAGCTCGTCTATTTTTGCCTGAAGCTCGGCAATTGGTTGTTCAAAATCCAGGTAATTGGAATTCATCTTGTCGGCTTGGGCATGCTGGGTAGCACAGTATAACGTCTGCTTGAGTGCCTCACACGTGAGAGGGTACGACAGCTTCCCGATGCCGGGGAATTTTGTCTGGATCCCAATTCTCGATCGCCAATGGCAGGATGCGGTCGGTGGGAGTGTTCCGAGGGACAGGCTGACCAAGAAATGAGAGCGCGGTTTTCAACGCCCGGCCTGGATCGTGAAAAATGCCACCATCCGATTGTTCGCGCTTGCTGAGCTTCATTCCGTCAGCAGTGACGACTGTGGGGATGTGGAAATATCGAGGTGAGCTCACTCCGAGAGTACGCTGAAGATTGATCTGACGGGCCGTTGAGTCAAGCAAGTCAGTACCCCGCACAACTTCGGTAATTTTCTGTTTATGGTCATCGACAACCACAGCGAGGTGATAGGCCGGCCATCCGTCGGCTCTACGAATCAAAAAATCTCCGGTTTCTGAGGCGACGCAGTGCTGGCTGTGACCCATAATCCTGTCATCGACGTCAATCATCTTACTCGATGCGACGAGTCTAATCCTATGATGCATTCGAACGGACAGGTTCAGACTTTTGCACGTGCCGGGATATATACCCGATTGCGGCAGCATTTTCCTGGTACAACGACATGGGTAGGCCAACCCGGTTTTTACCAGGCGTTGCCAGGCTCTCTCGTGATCGTCCAGTAGCTGGGATTGGTAGGTCACGGGTTCATCGGGGATCAGATTCAATCGCAACAGGTCACTCACGATGGCCTCAGCGCTCCCCGGGATTTCCCGATCTGGGTCAATGTCTTCGATTCTAATCAGCCAGCGGCCCCGGTGCGCTCGTGCTTGCAGGTAGGACGCCACGGCGGTCACCAGTGACCCGAAATGCAGATTGCCCGTTGGCGAGGGCGCGAAGCGGCCGGTGTAGGCTCTGTGCGTCATGTGTGTTGCTGATTTAATTGACTCACACAGCATACCCAAGGAATTGACACCAGGCCAAGTTCGAGCACCCTGTTTTTTTCGGTCTTATTGCCCGACGACGCGAGATTCCTCGTGCAGGAAATCACCAGCTACGAGCTTGATGCCAAGTTGCCACAACATCGCCAGATGGCGGGCCGCTTGGACACCTTCAGCGATCACATTCGCCTCGGTTTTTTCACAGGACTTGACCAGGTCCGCAAGATCCTCGCTCCTGCCGGCTCCATCGCCCAGGTTGGTGAACAGGTGTTGCGCCGGGCGTATGCAAGACACGGGCAAGCCATTAAGCACCCTGAAATGACGCGGATCGTTTTCAAATCCGGAAAGTGATATGCCAAAGCCGGAGGCAGCCAGGGCATTGAGGACCAACTTGGTTTTAGGAAGTCGGGCTACAACTGATTCTGTTCGAACCTGCAATATCAACCTGCTCGGTGACAGTTTACGCTGCGACATGTTGTCGACCAGCCAGTTTGAGAAACTTTCATCGAGCAGGGAGTCAGAATTGATGTTGATGATTTGCCTGTGATCACCAGGGTCCGCAAGCATCGCATCCAGGTTGCTTGATATGAGCGCGCGGTCAATTTCAGCGCCCAATTGACACGATTCTGCTTCAATGCTGAATACCTCGTAAGCCACTTCTCCTTCGGGTTCGCGCAGGAAACTCATATTATCCATCAGATCACTGGGTTCACCTTCGAGATTGACGATGGATTGTTGGACTGAAAAAAAGCTTCCATTGTTCAATGCCAGGGCAAATCGTTCTTCCCAGGCGGATGCCATCGCGTTGTCATCTTCGACAGGAGACAAGGGGGAGCGGAAGCTGACGATCACGTTACCCTCCCTCCTGGCCTCTTGTTGCGCAAGCCTGACCTGGTTCACAGCTTCGTCGATTCCACCCACTGACGGATGAAGCGTTAATCTTCCCGCATTGCACTGCAGGCTGAATATCCGGTCCCCAATGGTGACTGATTCCCTCGCACAGTGGGCCAGTAAATCATTACTGATAGTACGATTCTCCTGCTCGTTTGGGTGGCTTAGGAACAGAAGAAAGCCCGCGTCTGTGAAATGACAGAGCATGCCCTTGCCAGCTACAGATTCCTGAACAGCAGTTGAAAAAGCGGCAAGCAGCTGGTCTGCAGCCGCGTAACCCAGCGTGCTTTCACATTCTGAATAAAAATCAGGTTCAAGAAAAAGCAGGGTTTTGCATGAGCCGTTCTCCTGTTCATTAGCCAATGCGTTGGTGAGGCGCGGAAGGAAAGCCTGGCGCGTCATACAGCGAGAAAGAGGATCAACATCCACACGCTCAAACCCATCACAGTCAGGAGAGACTCCAGCAGATTTTTTGAGCTGGATTTTCAGGCAACTCTCGTGGTTGTAAACAACCCGGGATACAAGCATGTCGGCCGGGAAGGTGTAATTTGTGGTGGTCGTGCAGTTTACTGAAACACTTGAATCGGGCAGAGCGTTCTGTTCAGTGGATTTGAAAAGTTTCCTGATATCAATTTCATCCGATTGAATGAGGTCAACAATGGAGCAGGTTTCCAGTGACTCGAAGTCATCAACCGCAAATAAGTCAAGAAAGCTCGAGTTGGCGTAGGCGTGACAACCCTCGTGGATGATGGCGATGGGTTCATTGACGTCCTCGCTGATTTGCTCGAACAAGTCTCGCCAATGGTTTCCTGTGTCCTCAATTTTTTCTGAAGAGATTGCGTTTTGTATTCTTTCGAAAAGATCTGTGACTGTGATGTCCTGATCAGTGTCTACAACCCATAAGGTTGCTTTGCGCAGTTGGCTGAGAGTGTGTTCTTCAAGGAGATCGCTTTGAGCGATTGCTATGGGGAAACCCCTTTTCTGAGTCAGGCGAACCAGTGATCCTAGGTTCACATCACGGTCAGCAACGGGTTTGAAAATTACCAGCGAGAATTGATGTCTTTCGGCTTGGTCGGCTTCGTTGTGGATTGCGTCAGAGCTTTTTATGCGAACATTTATTCCGGAATTAGAGAGTAAATCTCTCAGTTGAGCCGCCAGCTGCGCGCTGTCTCCAACGGTGAATAACGTAAGCATTTCCATGTCTGTACCCTCAGCCATTCCTTGGCTATAAGAAAGAAAGCCTATATGTATTAGTAGTTTACTTTGATAATCTAGAAATATACATATATGTTTCACAATACCTCTGAAGCACAGTATGACTCAAATTAAATCGTTTTCCTAGTGATTTCCGGAAAAGGTTCGTCCCAGATGATTACGCGGACCAGCTTTTACTGAAAGAGAGCCAGATTAGAGGTTAAAATGTAGCTTGCTTTTACCGATAAGAGGACGGCGGCAGAAATGGCACGCTACAGCACCAACGAGTTTCGAGGCGGTCTCAAAATTATCATTGACGGCGATCCCTACACCATCGTTGAAAATGAATTTGTCAAGCCAGGCAAAGGTCAGGCATTCAACAGGGTCAAAGTCAGGAATTTATTGACCGGAAGGGTCATTGAAAAAACCTTCAAGT
>CAXQNK010000012.1:0-12639 GCA_964225175.1 Candidatus Nitrosopumilus sp.
CTTCACCCGAACGGTCAGGGCCCCTGGAGCCTCTGGAATTGGTCGGGGGCAGGGGACGCGCGGGGTTCTCCTAGACTTATCTCCTGAGAACAGGATTTGTTGTTTCTGTTGGGGTGGGGCAGGCTTGTTCTGCTCCTGGCCGGAAGCGGAACGAGAATGCCGAGCAATCAAGCCTTTGATTGCGGAATCGCGACCGATTCAAAATCGGGTATTCCGGACATTTTTTCTGTTTTCATTTACGCCCAATCTGCGTCCAACAATCATAACATTATGAATCTAAACGCTATTTTTATACTGGCCCTGGGCACCAGTTCAAAATTTAGGCCATCAAGCGCCCCGGGGATTTTAGGCGATGGGGTTCGAGACTGTCTTTCAGCTCATTTCGGAACCGCGTCAAATCACTGTTCTTTAATTGACTTGTGCGCTTGTGCGGAATGTCGATTGAACTCCTGGTGAGGCGTGTTGCCGTTCCTCTGAAATTCTTCTATGTTTAGTTAGTGCAATTTAGGGCTCAGATCTTCATGCATATGTCACTCGTGTTTTGCCCGCTTGTCTCGCCTTCCAGGGCTCCGCGGGCTTACGGTACGCAAGAATTCGACTCCTGGCACAGCAACTCCAAGGCGCTCTACAAACGGACGTACACCTGTTCGGAGCAAGCAGGCCTCGGGGACATTATCAACATGTTTTCATGCAGACGGAGCTTCTAGGGGACACGACGCGATGACTGGAACGGAATAACTACAAAATGGGTGAACCGCATAATAGATCGGGTGTGCTGACACTGTCGGCATCCGCTTCCAACCTCTGGATGGTGATCAAGTCCTACGGCATTGATCCACAGCCGCTTTTTCGCGCCGCAGGATCTGATTTCTCGCCACCGAGCCCAATGGGCGAAAAGATGCCATTTTCAATACTCGACGAGGTGCGCAGCGCGGCCGCTGAACTAAGTGGTGACGAGGCATTCGGTTTGAGATTGGCGAAGGTATTTCACCCTTCCCACCTGGATTCCCTGGGCTTCTCCTGGCTCGCCAGCAATAATCTGCGAGACGGGTTCAGCCGACTTGCGCGCTTCGCCAGGGTGGTGAATTCCAGCGCCTCCGTATATGTGAGCGACGTTCCCAAGTGAATACGAATTGAGCACCAGATTGATGTCACTTCTTTAAACTCCAGGGTCATGTATGACCAGGCTATGGCGCTGACGGTGTGTTTGTGCCAATTGAATATCGGGACGAGTTTCAGAGCTCTGAAGGTCGGCCTTGCCGGTCCTGCGCCCCGTTCATCGGCAGGCTACCGGGAGACGCTCACCTGCGAACCTGTTTTTAACCAGCCAAGAAACTTTCTGGAGATTTCGGAAGAGGATGCGAACCAGCCCCACCACGGCGCAAATGCGTTTATTGCCGAGCTTCACGATGATCTCACCGCCAAGTTTCTATTTGAGCAGGGTCAGGATTTTATTTCACGAGTCAGAAACGTGATTATTCGAAGGCTGCCCGGCGGCGTCATCAACCTGGAGGAAGTCTCCGGAGATTTGTATATGAGTCCCCGAAGCTTGCGGCGCCGTTTGGCGGAGAATCAAAGGACGTTCACATCGCTGATGAATGAGGTTCGCAGGGAATTGGCCGACGTGTACCTGGTCCGGGGGGCATTCCCTATGTCGCAGGTGGCCTACATGCTGGGTTTTTCCAGTCAAAGTGCTTTTTCCAGAGCCTATCAGCGCTGGAACGGTGTCTCTCCCAGCGAGGTGCGGCCCAGCTACCTCAACTAGAACGATGCTCAGGAACTGTACTGCGTCTTACGAACACGAGTGCGCCCGCCTGGGCTGACTGCCCGAGGATCGACCCCCGTCCCGGAAAGTTCAGGCAGGGTTGATGCAGGGCATGGCCACCTCGAATGCCGATCGGGTCATGTACCGTCCACGCGGAAAGTATTCGCCCATGTCCTTTTTGATGCTGTTGGTTGAGCGGATGCCCTGGATGGCGTTGGGAAAATCCCGGGTGCCCAGCATGTGGCGCAACTGGAGAATCGTCACGTCTTCATCTCCTGCACCATCACCATCATCTGCCATTGGCAGCCAGGCGACTCCACATTTCGCCACGGCGTTCCTGGGCCGATCGGCAGCTCGGCTGACCACGAGAGTGTAGTAGCCGTCTGGTCCCACGGGAATTTTCTCGTCATGAACGCAATCATTGACCCTTGTATTGGCGAATCCCTGGTTAGAGCACCAGGACCAGTAGCGTAATTGACCTTCCCCCATGTCTGGCTGACCGCCGTGAGTGTGGGGAGTTGTCGGGGCCTTGGCCCGTAAAACAAATACCGGGCCGTGCCCCCGGTTCAATATCGTTCGGATGTACTGATTATCGAGGTTCGGGTAAAAGCCACCCTCGCTTTTGCGGGCATCCGGAGCGGCCAGTTCTCCCGTATAGATTCCATACAGCGCTTTTCGATCCAGTTGCTGATACCAAGTGGGCGGATTGGTGGACGGATGTAAGGGGCTGATGCGTGCTGCAGCCTTGAGAAGTTCCCTATATTTTTCGAGGGGTACGGCAAGCGCCGCGGGGTCCAGTTGCAGCGGTTGCATTGTTCTGAGTGTCTTGCAGATGTCTGGCCCACGGATTGTTGTACCGTCGTTCATCACCAGCACGGGTTGCGGCAGGCCTGCGCCTCCTGTCTCATCCTGACCCTCATCAACAACGTAAATCCTGTAAACGATAACTTGCTGCCCGGGTTCTTTCCCATATTCCGGCGTGTGCAAAACCTGGCGGCTTTGGCCGAAAAGCTGCATGCCTACGGGTTGATTGTCCGGTGCGTCACTGTTCAGGATCTCGACCTGATATTGTCGCTTTGGTGTTTCCCTGTCGGAACCCGCGATATAAGGGTTAACGGAGCCTGTTGCAGGTTCGATGAGGTAGTCGGGGAGGGATTCAATCGGACGGCCCGCGCCGTCGTAGCTGATGAAAGACATGTAACGCGCGTGCGGAAAGTTACCCTCGAGCCGCAGTTTCGTGCCTTCTGGCATGGTAAACACCGCTGCCCAGTAAAAGGTTGCGGTGTCTGGGTAGGCCACGTTGATGTAGGGGTCTCCGCTGACCGGCCCGCGGGTCCAGAAACAGTCTCTGGGTCCGGGTAACACATCATCTGCGAACGCCGAACACCAGGGCGCTGAAGTATGCAGGACAATCAGCAGAGCAAAAAGTCTTGATCGAGAGCTTCGTGTGTTCATAAGTCACCTGTTGGTGATTATATTTGGAAATGGCGGCTCCGCGCGCCTCAGAGTTTGAATTTCAGTTGGCTGTCTAAAATCCAGTGATATTCGCCATTTTGAATTTTGACAAGGACGAGTTCAGCGCCCTTGAATTTCGCCTCGGGCCTTTCAGCAAAAAAGTAATCCCTGCAGGTGACACGCTTGACCGGAATGGCCGTGAAATCCCCTATCAGGTGTTTCTGCTCGTAGCCTATAGCCTCTTTGCATCCGCCGGTGTCGTCAGGAACAATGATCAGCGAGTGGAAATCCCGGATCAGGTATTTCTCTTCGGGCGGTTGAAACCAGCCCAGCCTATCCCGTTCCTGATAGGCCCAGTATGCACCGAAACCCAGCAGGAGGAGTCCGATTAAGCTCAGTCGCGGCCAGTTCATGCCATGGCCAATATGCTGAACGAAACGTGCTCCGGGTTTCGCTGGGTAATTTTTCGCCTCACTGCAGGTTGCCTGTTTTTAAAATACAAGATCACAGCAATGGCCCCCCAAGCCACCAAACAATAGTTACAAGTAACGCAAACATTATGCCCCAGATCAGGGAAGCTCGTCTTGTCGCGCGCTTGGCTCGTTCTGCCTCCCACCATGTTCTTGGCCGAATGCCCTTGAAAACGAATGTGCTCACCGCGGCAAGGTTGAGGCAAATGACATTCGTAGCGAGCAGCAGAAGAGGCCCCAGGGCTGCAGATAAGTAGCCGCCGCCAACCAGCATGCCAGCAGCCACCAGTGGCGGCATGAGAGCTACGGCAACCATGACCCCGATTAAGGCTCCGGGCAGCCCTGTTGTAAATGCGAGCGCACCCGCGGTTCCCGACGCCAGCGCCACCAGCAAGTCGGCGGCCGAAACCTGGGCCCTTTGGGAGATCGCAGGAAAGCCTGGTTCGATCTGAAGAACCCAGCCCAGAAGGATGGCGATCAGCATGGAGATTGCAACGCCGAGCGAATTGATTCGCAGGGCGCGCGCCGCGAGGTCTGCGTCTCCCAGTGTTGCTGAGAGCGAGAGTGCAATATTGGGTGCGAGCAGTGGCGCGATGACCATGGCGCCGATCAGCAGGACGGTGTCGTCACGGTACAAACCGATGGCGGCCACTATCGAAGAAAGGACCACCATGACAACAAACGTGCTGCGAATTCTGATGCCGGCATTGATTTCCTGATACAGCTCCTCGCGACTGATGCGGGATGCCCCCTTTTTCGCTGAACGCGCAACATCCGGTGGAGGCGCTGATTGACGGGGCAGGGTGGCTTCCAGGGGCAAAAGGACGAGCTGAAAGTCGCTCGAGCTGCCAAACATTTGCTGCAGGCGGTCCATGACCGCTTCGCTGAATTCCGTGTCAACGACCATACTGACCTGGATGCGTTGCTCATCGAATGCATTGCGGTGAGCGGCTACGATTAACGCCGGCTCACAGTACGCGGCAAGTTCGGCCGGGTCGGTTTCCCGGATGGACAATTGAATCAGGCGTTGGGGCACGACGTTAAGGTTTCTCTGCTCCCTTGATCCGTTCCGATCTCACAGGATGGTTTTTCCGAACGCACTCAGAATAAGGTCGATCATGCGTTCTGCACTGACATTTTGATGGTCCAGGAATGGATTCAATTCGACAATTTCGAGCGAGCACATTTTTCCTGTGTCCGCGCAATATTCCATCAAGAGATGTGCTTCGCGAAACTTTACCCCGCCAGGCACCAGGGTGCCGGAGCCGGGAATCACCGTGGGATCGCAGCCATCAACATCAAAGCTGACATGAAAGCCGCTTGTGCCGTCGTTCACCACTTCCAGAGCCTGGGCTGCTACCGAGGCCATTCCGCGCTCGTCGATGTCCCGCATGGTGAGTGCACAAATACCGGATTGCTTGATCAATTCCTTCTCGTGGCTGTCCAGGCTTCGAATACCAACGATGGCGACGTTCTCGGGCCGGACTTTAGGGCTGAATCCCAGGATGTGTGTGAGATCCTTGTCGCCTTGCCCTATAAGATGTGACAGCGGCATGCCATGAATATTGCCACTCGGAGAAGAGCCAGGAACATTGAGATCACCATGGGCGTCAAACCACAATAACCCCATATGCTCGCCTCGCTCACGATGATACGCTGCTAGACCGGAAACACTGCCCATTGCTATAGAGTGATCACCGCCCAAAACCAGGGGAAATTGACCGGCCGACATGATTTCCCGGGTTCTGTGTGCAAGCTGAGTACAAACTTCAAGAATCTGCGGTTTAAAACGCGCCTTGGAGTCCTCCTCGGACCGGGTCTCCATTGCCGGAACGGGGATGTCTTCCTCCCGGGCAACAGTGAAGCCCATCTGTCGCAAATGCGCGCCAAGCCCGGCGATTCTGAGCGCAGAAGGCCCCATATCGGTACCGCGACGGCTTGCGCCGAGGTCCATGGGAACGCCAATGATCTTGATGACGGGGCGCTGAGCAGAATCGGAATCCACGATGATGACACCTTTAAGGGTTCAAATCTGGACACATGATAATCGCAGTGAAAGGGTAAATCGACAGCTACTCACAGGCGACACTGCCGGGACCAAGCGACTCGAAACTGTCACTTGGTCCCTTAACGGGGTGGCGGTGAATTCGTCGACCGGGTGCTCAGCACCCGGTCGGGGTAATAAAAAGCCGAGCTCGGCGCAGGTTTAATACACCTAAGTGCGGGGGAAGACGCCCACGCCGGCCCGGAGGGGGAAGCTGTTGGAGTGGTATCACTCTTTATATTTTGCGAACCCTTCACGACCACAAGCATCAAAGTTGGGCCGCCTCCACGAACTATTATGCAAAATACATACCAATATTCAGGTATAGTCAATGGAACCGGGATTACTGCTTTTTTCGCAATTTGATCCTGTAACAAGTGGGTGGTTTTGTTCGCATATCGGTTGCGTTTTGCGATTGTATTGCGATATGCTTTGCAATATGCGAAAACATTCAAGGCTTCGTCTCGAGGGCCGATTGTTAAAATCAAAACAACTATAACTAAAGAGAATCGCTATCCAACCATGGCCCTGAAAGTGACATTTCGAATCAAGATGATCCTTGGCATTTTGATCACCAGTTTCCTGATCACGCTGTCCATGCTCTATGTTGGCCTTGGAGGCATACGGGCTGCTGAACAGGAATTTGTTATTGACCAGGCGCGCCTTATTGCGCGTCAAATTTCCCAACAGGTGGCACAGGGAATTAAAGCCGGAAATTTTCCGCTTGTGAAAGAGCGAGCTTACGGTTTCGTCACCGACCCCAATGTCCATTTCATTCGGATTCAGGATGCCAAGGGCAATGTAATTGCTGAAGTCGGTAACCGCGCCGCTTTGAGAAAATATATGCCGGATCCAGAAGGGGGGCTGGAACTCGATGCGGGTATGCTTCATTACCAGCAGGACATCGAGCAAGGCTATGAAATGCTCGGGAGCGTGTCTTTCGGCCTGATTTACGTTAACTCACCCGGTTTTTTCGAAAATCTGCTCATGCTGGGCGCCGGAATCCTGTTGCCGGTATTTGGGGTTCTGGCAGTATTCTCTTATCTCTTGGGAACGATATTGACAGAGAGACTGCATCGTCTTTCTCGAGCGGCTGAGCAAATCGCAAGTGAGGGGCCCGGCGTGATGGTTGATGTCAGTGGCTCAGACGAAATAGCCAGTGTCTCCAAAGCTTTCAATGATATGTCAGCGAGATTGATTGAAAGTTACCGTGAAATGCACGACAGCGCTGAACGATATCGGGAAATGGCTCACTTGCTCACCGAACAAAAGACCATGCAAAGCGCCATGCTTAGCGGTTCCCTTGATGCGGTAGTGATCATTGATAGCCAGGGTTTCATACGAGAGTTCAATGAGGCCGCTGAACGCATTTTCGGGTATGAGCGGGATTACGTATTGAACAAACGCATGGCAGAGCTGATCGTACCCGAACACTTCAGGGAAGCACACCATGCAGGCATGAAGCGCTATCTGGCGGGTTCTCCATCGCGCATTCTGAACCAGCGACTGGAGCTTGAAGCCATTAATTCTCAGGGTGAGATTTTTCCGATCGAATTGACCATCGCCGAAATCAAGCTGGAACAGCAAAAATTTTTCTCAGCTTTCATTCGGGATCTTACCGTGCAGCGCGAAGCAGAGCTCGAATTGAAAATGGCTGCACATGCCTTTGAGACACAAGAGGCAATTTTTATTACGGACGAGCGTTCCAAGATCATGCGTGTCAATGCCGCTTTCGAGCGGCTCACAGGGTACTCGGCACAGGAAGCCTATGGAATGAGCAGCGCCGAGCTGATTGTTCCGGGTTTGCCAGAGCGCGAACAAGAGCAGAGCTGGCATGATGGCCTTGACGCTAAGCCATATGCCAGTGAATCGAGAGTCAAACCAAAGTTTGCTGCCGCTTTTCCCGTTCGCCTGATCATCTCAGAAATATTGGATGACAAGGGTGATGTCACGCACCGCGTGGCGCATTTCTCTGACATTACAGAGCAGAGAGAATATGAAGAAAAGCTGACCAAGGCCCGTCAGGATGCCGAGTACGCCAATCGCGCCAAGACGCGATTTCTCGCCAGCATGAGCCATGAAATTCGAACGCCACTCAACGCAGTCATTAATCTCAATTCCTTGCTGCTCAAAACTCCGCTCGACGGAGATCAGAGCCGCTTGGCAAGGGCAGCCAACGAGGGCGGAAAAACCCTGTTGAATCTGATAGAGGGGATTTTGGACCTTGCGGAGATAGAAGCAGGGAAAATGTCCATCCAACAGAAGCAGTTTGACCTGCATGAGTTGCTCCAAGAAATCGTTCGCCTGTTCGAACAGCAGGCAATGGATAAGAATTTACGGCTTGAACTGAATTTGGACAAGGAGGTGCCTCACTGGATCGAGGGCGATCCGGATCGGATGCGTCAGATCTTGGTCAACCTTGTTGGAAACAGTATTAAATTCACTGAGGAGGGATATATAGAGATCGATGTTTCAATCAATCCGGAAAAGAGCACTGTGTTCTCTGTGATCGACACCGGACCGGGCATCGATACCGAGGCCAGCCAGTTTCTTTTCGATGAGTTTTTCCAGGCTGATTCTGGTTATGCACGTCGACATGCGGGGTCTGGTCTGGGCCTGACCATATCCAAGAGACTTGCCACCATGATGCATGGAAACATTGAGTGGGCGGCTCGAGAGGAGGGGGGCAGCGTGTTTACCTTGGTGCTGCCTTTGATCAGCGTTCCGGTGGTGGGTGAATCACCCAAGATAGTGGACGATGAGACCCGATTCAGCGGTCACGTTCTGGTGGTTGAGGATCAGGAGCCCAATCGCCTGGTCATGGACGAACTGCTCTCGCGTTTGGGACTCGACGTCAGTATGGCCGAGAACGGTCAACAGGCGATCGATATGGTTAAGTCTGACGAATCGTTAAACATGGTATTCATGGATGTCTCGATGCCGGTTCTTGATGGCATCGAGGCGACAAAGAAGATTCGTAAATTGCCCGGCGCGTGCAAGGATACAATCATTGTGGCGATGACAGCCAATGCATTTGCAGAGGATCGGGATCGATGCCTGGCCGCGGGGATGAACGATTTCCTGGCCAAGCCAATTGACTCGATGCGTTTGTCTAAATGCATCGCCCACTGGCTGGGAAACACGAACGCAGTGGCTCATCAGGTCGCTTCCGATTCTCCTGATGATTCCAGGGTCAGTCTTGGCGAGTTACATGATGAACGGGTCACTGATCGGCTGAGAGCGGATCTCTCTTCTGAAGCCTTCCCTCGCGTCGTCAGGGCGTTTGTTGACGGCTTGCCCGGCCGAATCAATGAGTTGGTCGAAGCGTTGAGCGAAAAAGATCCGGAAGTCATTGCCAATGCAGCTCATGCCTTAAAGAGCAGCGCGGCCACGTTTGGGGCAATTGAATTGGCCGTGCGGGCCCGCCAGGTAGAAAACGAGGCAAGGGCAGGGAAGGTGGCCGGGCTGGATAGGGCGGTTGAGCGAATCAGGCCTGTTTTGAAGCAAACTGTCACACTATATGTCTCCAGATTTCTAGGCGACGGGGAAGGGGTTGCCAAACGATGAGATTCGCGCCCAAGCCGAAAATTCTCCTTGTGGAAGATGACGCCGCGCAGGCGCTCGTGTACCAGGAATATCTCAGGCCACTGGAAATCGAGTCGGAACACGCCCGGGATGGGGCGGGCGCCATGCAGATGGCGGCGGAGTTTCGCCCGGATCTGGTGTAGCTCGATTTGCACCTGCCGGACATGCATGGGCTAAAAGTATTGGAGCAACTCAATGCCGTCAGTAAACCGCCCGTCGTTATCGTCATAACGGCCCATGGTTCAACCGAAAGCGTGATTCAGTCCACGCGCGCGGGAGCATTTGATTACCTGCAAAAACCCTTTGATGCCGAAAGATTGCGCGTGACGGTTCGCAATGCTGTGGAGAAAACCCAGCTGAGCTCGCTGGTGCAGAGCTACCAGGGGAGTCTTGAGCGAGATCAATTTCGCGGATTTCTGGGACGCTCCATACCCATGCAGGCCGTTTATCGCATCATAGAGAGTGCAGCAGGATCCAGGGCTGCCGTGTTTATCACCGGTGAGAGCGGATCAGGAAAGGAAGTATGCGCCAACGCGATTCACGAAGAGAGTAAACGTTCGGCTGAACCATTTATTGCCCTGAATTGTGCGGCCATTCCGCGCGATCTCATGGAAAGCGAAATTTTCGGTCATGTGAAAGGATCTTTCACGGGTGCAACCAGTGACCGCGATGGCGCGGCAAGCCTGGCCGATGGCGGTACTCTGTTTCTCGATGAAATCGGAGAAATGGATATGGCCCTGCAAAGTAAATTGCTGCGCTTCGTTCAAACAGGCACGTTCCAGAGGGTTGGGGAGCACAATCCGATCAAAGTGGACGTGCGGTTCATCTGTGCGACCAACAGAGACCCCTTGAACATGATCCACCAAAATACTTTTCGTGAAGACCTGTATTACCGCTTGCACGTGATTCCAATTCACCTGCCGGCCCTGCGGGAATGTGGCGATGATGTTTTGTTGATCGCGAACAAGTTCCTGAGAGATTACAACGAGGAAGAGGCCAAGCAATTCCGTGGTTTTTCTGCCGAATCGGAGAAAATACTCTCCGCTTACCAGTGGCCAGGCAACGTTCGGCAGCTTCAGAACGTCATACGCAACGTGGTTGTTTTAAACGATGCAGAGCTCGTAACCGCTGACATGTTGCCTCCCTTGCTGTTCAGAAGGGAAGTCGGTGAGCTCTCTGCGCCCGGCAACGGCGGATCGAGGCCTGAGCAAACCAATTCAATTTCAGCTGTGAATATCAACCCGCTTTGGGTCTCCGAGCGCAAGGCGATTGAGCAGGCGATTACACACTGTAAGGGCAACATTCCGCGCGCGGCTGCATTGCTGGAAGTCAGCCCCTCCACCATCTATCGAAAAGTAAAGCAGTGGGAAAAGTTGGAGCAAGCTGATTCCGAGGCGCTGGATTACCAGGGGTAGCAGCGTGCTCATTGCCCCGACTGGAACTGCCAGTACAGGTAAAGCTGCCGGGTTGCTCCGGGGAAATACCGATAATTACCAAACGCGAAATCTGCACGTTCCGCGTAATACTGATTAAACAGATTGCTTAATCGTAATCCGACTTGGTGTTTTCCGCCCGGAATTGAGTATGCCGCGCGCAGGTTAATTAATGAGTGACCGCCGTAGCGATGGCGATTGGACGCGTCGATGTAGTGGCTCCCCGTGTGGGCCCATTCCAGACTGGCCCAGGCATTGGAGACCGGAAGCCACTGGAGCTCAAACCATCCCAGTCGACCAGGCGCGGTATCCACGTCATTGCCTTTCCTGATTAGTTCGCCGGCTGAAACCGGTCGATCGAAGTCATAGACCTGGCGCATCCAGGATCCATGGAGTCGGGCCAAAAAAACCTTCGAGATTTGCCAGTCCAAGCGGGCCTCGATGCCCGCATGCCGCGTCCGTCCGTCACTTACATTAAACCCGTTGGCGTCTCGGAAAATGACGTGATCCTTGCGCATCGCGAATACTGAAGTTTCCAGTTGCCAGCGATTTCTGCTCAGTCGGTACCCCAGTTCGACGGAGTCCAGGGTGGTGCTTTCAAGATCGGCCACCTCCTGACCGCGCTGGAGCCTGTAGAGCTCAGTTGCCTGTGGCACCCGAAAACCTCTCGCGAACCGAAGCCACAGTTGATGACCCGCGCGCATGCGCCATTGAAAGCTGACGTCAGGCGCAAGATTATTGAAAGAATCGTTGCGGTTTCCGGGCCGGGTATATAAACAGCCTCCGAAACCACACTCCGTGCCATCGTCACGAGTATTCCCGACCGGCAGGAAGTTTTTATAGCGATAACTCAGAAATTCATTTCTCAAACCGACTGAATAGCTGAGCTTTTCGGTTAAATTGGAAGCATATTGCGTCCAGGCCGAGAACATCTTTGATTCGACCTTGTAATCATAGTGATAGCCCTGTGGGCGGGTCTCCTGCAGAAATGGTGAGTCTGTCTCGACAGGGCCCTGCTGAAACTCAGTCAAGCCGCCCCTGGCGTACTCAAGGTCGACGCCCGCTGACCAATGGGTGTCGTTGCGCCAACTGAATCGAAGCCCTGCTGAATTTTGATCATTGGATTCCAGTGGCTTGCCCGGCAGGTAGTGCTGAAGAAACGTCATATCGCTGCCGCGTGCATATGGAATCCACTCAAAAACGCCATGTTCAGACTCATATTGCCAGCGACTGACCAGGCGAACCGCCCGGGCTCTCCTGAACGCCTCTGGATTAAGATTTGCGGTTCTGAGCGCCGGGTCCCGGTAGCTGTCTTTGCCGAATATGAATCCTGCCGTTTCCTGATCAAGGTCCGCCCATGCCAGTGAAGTCTGCACATGTGCTGACTCCCCACCGGATCGAAACGTCATATTGCCCTTGTAGTGAAGGTAAGACTCGTCATCACGAAAACTGCCGCTCGAGACTCCGTTCAACGCAATGGCGAAACGATTGCCACGGAGTTGTGCTTCGGCCCGGTAATAATCCTCAGCCCCGGCTTCAAGGAAGCTTTGGAAAGAGGGTTTAATACCCGGTGTGGCTGAATAGGCGGCAATACTGCCATGGAGTGCATTTGAGCCGTTAACTACGCGGCCGGGGCCGCGTGTGACGGTGAGTTTTGATGCTTGCGAGTAGTTGAGTTCAAGCAGTTGATTCACGTTGCAAAATCCGGCCGGCCTGATCGATACATTGTCCTCCAAGATCTGAAAGGCACCGCAAGCACCAGCTCCTGTTAATACCGGTGATCTAATGGCGATCAGAGATTCCTGACCCGAGCCCCTTGTAATCCAGGTGTTTCTTGAACGACTGAATAATTCATTGGGGTGAGTAGGGAGATCGGAAGAGCACACG
>CAXQNK010000013.1:0-3152 GCA_964225175.1 Candidatus Nitrosopumilus sp.
TGCTCTTCCGATCTGGCAGAAATGGCAATCTTGGCCCCCAAATCGGGGCACTTGTCATACCCCGTGTAAGCCCATGTCAATACCGTTACTTCGCCTTGCGCGGCAATGGTCAACGTTTTTTCCAGCACCGCTCGGTAGCGGGGCGTCAACTCCGCCATGTCCTCGATGAGTTCGCCCGCATGAATGCGCTTGAGCAGCGCTGCTTCCTCAGGCTCCACCGCGCTGTAATCAAAGCTCTGCGCGATATCTTCAACTGTAACGGACATATCTGTTCCTCTGATGTGCTTTCAAACCAAAATACTTACTGACCGGCCGGTATGTATCTTGCCAAAAGATGCCAGATTTCGCAACAATTTCCCCTGAAAGTCAGACACCCCATCTGCGCTGCCCCGTCATCGTCGGTGCGCCGGATGAGCTCAGGCGCGAACGCCTTCCAGGATGACGCCCCTGGCCGCTCGGGCAACCGTGGCGCCATCCAACTCGGACCCGCGCCGATACCACTGCAAAAGCAAACCATCAGCAAAAGCCATGATGGTGTCGGCAAATGCCTGTGCCGACAGGTCGCTGCGCATACTGCCTTCCGCCCGCCCCTGCTCGATGACTTTGACCAGCCGCTGTTTCATGAAATGCCTGAGCTCATCCACCCGTTCCAGCGCGGGATTCTCCTGCCCCTGAAATTCCAGTGAAATCAACAATGGCAACAGGAGATCATCACGATTTTCGGCCGCGATTTTCGCCAGCCAGTTGAGCAGTCGACTGATTTTTTAATCAGCAGTGCCGCTGTCTTTTTCGAGCCGCGCAAAACACGGCCGGTATAGCGTTCGCTCCGAGCGTTGCAGCAGTTCGTTGACGAGTGCTTGTTTGTCCTTGAAGTAAAAGTACAGCGCGCCCTTGGTCAAACCCGCGCGTCGCGCAATGTCAGCGGTAGAGGTTGCCTGGTAGCCACGGGAGACAAACAGCAGGCGCGCGGCATCGAGCACCGATTCGATGCTTTCCTCTCGCCTTTGCTTATTGCTGCGACGCGTTGAAGGCATTTCTTCCCCTAAAGCGAATGTATTTGCCCGAAAGAGAACAAGGCAGACTGTCCCACCTACCGGCCGGTCAGTATACTTTTTCCACGAACCTATGGAGGAATATATTGACCGCCAACATCATCATCGAGCATTTGGACGGGTTCAGCGAGCACGTCGGAAAAGAGTTATTCCGGTCGGATCCCCTGTTGATCACTCAGGATCGCATACAGGATTTTTGCCGGGCCGTTGATAACGATGAATGGGTTCATTGGGACGAGGCGCGTTGCGTCGCCGCCGGGCTGGGCGGCATCATCATGCCGGCATTCATGGGCCCGGCACTGATGTCAAAAGCCTACTTTGATCATGTCGAACTTCAAAACATCGAAGGGTTGTTTGCGGGCGTCAATCGCCTGCGGCTGATTCGGCCCGTGACCGCCGGTCAATCTATCTATCAACGCTGGTCCGTGGCCGAGGTCACGACCCGTACCCGGGGGATCGCCGTCATATATCATGTCGAATGGTATGCCACAGATCACGATGAGCCGGTGATTGTGGCGGACTATGTTCTTCGCTACTGGTGAGCAATGAGCTTTGAGCAGGAGAGAAAAGTATTGTTCGGTGATTGCGATCCCGCGGGCATTCTGTATACGCCGCGCATCGCAAATTACCTGGTTGAAGCCAGCCTCGCGTTTTTAACGGCGCGACTGGGGGCGCCCGTAGAGCGCACGATGTTCGATATCGACGTCTCCTTGCCAGCACGCGCGCTGAAAATGGATTTCCTCAGGTCCATGACCTGGGATGACATTGTCAGAGTCGGTGTCGACGTCGCAGAATTGAGGTCCCGGTCTTTTACGCTGGCCATTCATGGCCGAAACGAGAATGATGAGAGTGCCTTCGAGGGGCACTTGACCATGGTGTGTATCTCGACAAAAACTCGAAAAGCCGTCAGCATCCCCGACCGCCTGCGAAGTGTCTTACAGCAGGACCAGGGTGCATTCGGAAAAGTGAATTGATGGATACATCAGCTCAGCTATTGACCCGCTTCGGATTCACCGACGATCACCAGGCGGTTTATGACCTCGTCTGGCGCTTCAGCATGGAGGAGCTTCACCCGCTGCTTGAACGAATGGACAGAGAAGACTGGTTTCCCGAGGGCAGGCTCAGGTCCATGCACGAAGTCGGTCTGCTCGGTCTGACCATTCCCGAAAAGTATGGTGGACAAGGGCTGGATCTGATCAGCCAATGCGTCTCGGCAGAGGCCATGGCTTACTGGAACCACTGTTTTGCAATCTCCTGGTTGGGCAGCGAGAACGTCTGCGCGCATAACATCGTGCGAAACGCGTCGGAGGAGATTCGTCAAAAATATCTTCCGCGGCTGTGTGACGGATCCGCCATTGGGGCCCTGGGCTGCACAGAACCCGGTGCCGGCTCCGATATCTTCGGCAGCATGAAGTCCCGGGCCGTTCGAGACGGCGACCGTTACCTGATCAATGGACGCAAGCTTTACATCACCAATGGCAGCATCGCCGACATGGTGCTTGTTTACGCCCTCACAGACCCGGATGCCGGCGCCCGCGGCGTATCGGCTTTTGTGGTGGAAAACACCTTCGAGGGTTTCAAGGTGGCCCAGAAACTCGACAAAATGGGCTGGCGGGGAAGCCCGACCGCCGAACTGGTATTCGATGATCTGGTCGTGCCGGCGGAAAACCTGGTGGGCGAGGAAAACGGCGGGGTTGCGGTGGTCATGAGCGGGCTGGACATTGAGCGCGTGCTGATGTGTTTTTTCGCCCTGGGCATGGCCCAGAGAGCACTGGACCTGTCAGTGGATTACGCCCGCCAGCGCAAGCAATTTGGCCAGCGAATCGGTGATTTTCAGCTGGTGCAGGCGTTGCTCGCGGACATGTATACCGACATCGAGACCATGCGTGCGTTCTCGTACCAGATGGCCAAGGAAATATCGAACCTGGAAATTGGTGGCGGCGGGCGCGGCGCCATCCATCAGCGTTCTGCGGCGGTCACACTGCACGTTGGGCGCGCGCTCAACCGAGTGCTGGACAACGGAGTACAGGTGCATGGCGGCATGGGCTACATGCGTGAGAGCGAGATCAACCAACTGTACCGTGGCGGCAAGGTGTTGGA
>CAXQNK010000014.1:0-12218 GCA_964225175.1 Candidatus Nitrosopumilus sp.
CGTCTTCGCTACGCCGACGGAGACCAGTCCACGGCCTCTATCCGTTCTGAAATGCAGGAGGTGATGCAGAACAATGCCGCCGTCTTCCGCACGGGCGAGGTGCTCGAAGAGGGCTGCACGCTGATCGATGGAGTGTACCAGCGCTTTGAAAACCTGGGCATCAGCGACCGCTCACTCATTTGGAATTCTGATCTCGTCGAGACACTTGAGCTGCGCAACCTCCTGGGCTGTGCAGTCACAACCATGTTTTCGGCAGAGCACCGAAAGGAAAGCCGCGGAGCACACGCGCGAGAGGATTTCGCCGAGAGGGACGATGAGAATTGGATGAAACACACGATGATCACCATGAATGAGCAGGGTGGGGTAGAGATCAGCTACCGGCCCGTTCATCTATACACGCTGAGCGACGACGTTGATGTCGTTCAACCGCAAGCCAGGGTGTATTAGAGAGTAAACCGAGGTAAATTCATGTTACAGATGCGACTGCCCAAGAACTCCAGAATTGGCGAGGGAAAGGTTTTTTCAGCGCCGAGGAACGCGAGTCGAATCAAAGCGTTCAAAATATATCGCTGGGATCCCGATGATGGGCAAAATCCGCGCGTAGACACCTATGAAATCGATCTCGATGCCTGCGGGCCCATGGTTCTGGACGCCATCATCAAGATCAAGGACCAGATTGATCCCACACTGACCTTCAGGCGTTCCTGTCGCGAGGGCATATGCGGTTCATGCTCGATGAACATCGACGGCACCAACACTCTGGCCTGCACGAAACCCATCCGCGAGATCAAGGGAGATGTCGTCATCAATCCTCTTCCACATCTGCCGGTCATCAAGGACCTCGTGCCGGATATGACTCACATCTACAGCCAGTATGCGAGCATCAAGCCCTGGATTGTGACCCACCGGGATCTGGCTCCCGACACCGAAATGCTGCAGTCACATGAGGACCGTGAAAAGCTCGATGGCCTCTACGAGTGCATACTGTGTGCCTGCTGTTCCACCTCCTGTCCCAGCTATTGGTGGAACGGCGACCGCTATCTCGGCCCGGCGACCCTCTTGCAGGCTTATCGCTGGCTGGTGGATTCAAGGGATGAGGATACGGACAGCAGGCTAGATCAGCTTGACGATGCGTTCAAACTGTTTCGGTGCCACACCATCCTGAATTGCACGGCGACTTGCCCGAAGGGACTCAATCCCGCCCGGGCGATTGCTGAAACCAAAAAAATGCTACTGGCTCGAAAAAGGGCCTGAACCGGGGGGCGCAACTGAAGGATATTCGCGTTAGAAAACTGCGGTGGCTGTGTCGCCGCGGCATGAAAGAGTTGGATGTGTTGCTGGAGGCGTTCCTGGAACAACATGCAGATGAGCTCGCCGCCGGGCGGTGGCCGCAATTTGAATCCCTGCTCAGCCAGGACGACGATGTGCTCTGGCGCTGGGTTATGCAGCCAGACTCCTGCGCGGAATTTCACGCGCTTTTACTTGTCATCATGCAATCCAAGCCCGGCTCTGGTGATCCTTCTCACGGGCAGTGACAGCAAGCTTCGCCGCGCGCGAGCGCTAGCCCTGATCTGCGTATTCTTCGCGGCATTACTGGCGGCCCCGCCCGTCCCTGGAGGGCTCGTCATCACTGGCCTGTTCCTGCTCTCGTACATAGCATCAGCACACCGGAATACCCGAACCCAAAGACTCAGTCTCAACTCCAGCGGATCTGGTTTGCTTGGCTGCGATCGGGTCAGGGTAGCCCCGCGCTGCTGGGTCAGCGAACATTATGCCGTTATCAGGCTCGAGAAATGTGGCGGGAACAAGATTATTGTGCTCAGCGCGTCCCGACAGGCGCCCGGAGAATATCGTAAACTTCTCGGATGGGTGCGGTTGGCGCGCGGGTCAAGGTCTTGAGGAAGCGGGCCGGAATGCCGGATAAAGGACAACAGGGACAACTGCTCGATGCCTTGCTTCATGCGGCCGTCGACGCCATTATCGTAAGCGATGAACGCGGCCGGATTCTGCGGTTCAATGATGCCGCCAAGAACATGTTCGGTCTTGGTGAGCACGAAGCGCTGGGGTCCAATCTCTCCATACTCATGCCTGAACCTTTCCGCAGCCAACATGATGGCTACATCCGCGCCCATCGTGAGGGTGTGCCGCCCTCCATTATCGGCATTGGCCGGGAAATTGAAGGCTGCAGAAAAAGCGGAGAAAAATTTCCAATGCATTTATCGGTCGGGGAAATCAAGGGGGTGGGTGAAGCACGATATGTGGGAATCATTCGTGACCTGAGCGAGGAAAAAGCAACCCTTGACCTCGTCAGGGAACTCGACTCACAACTCGAACACGCCGATCGCCTGGTGCTCCTCGGAGAATTGACCGCGGGCATCGGCCATGAAATCAACCAGCCATTAACCGCCATAGCCGCTTTTTCTGAAGCCGCAGGCAAGATACTGCAGCGTCAGGGGCTTGATACCGACAATCAGCTCCACACCATATGCGAACGGATATCAGAGCAGGCTCGACGTGCCGGGGACGTTGTCACCAGGCTACGCAAGTTATCCTACAAAGGCGAGCCGACTCGCTCGCAACACTCACTCGACGCCCTGCTGGAACAGGTTCTCCTGTTGCTGGAACACGAATTGAAGAAAGCCAACGTCGAATTGATCACCCACCATGACCCCGAATTACCCGAGATTTACGTGGATGAAATACAAATTCAGCAAGTTCTGGTCAACCTGATCAAAAACAGTCTGGACGCGCTCGAGGGGCATTCCGTGGCGAATGGCCTCATTACGATCCATTTCGAGCGCGATGGGCAGCACCTGGAAATTCGAGTCACGGATAACGGCCCGGGTGTATCAAATGAAATCCATTCCAGGCTCTTTGAACCCTTTTTCACAACGAAACAAACCGGCGTCGGGCTGGGTTTGTCCATTTGCCGGAATATTGCGATCGCACATGGTGGAACCCTGACCTATCGGGCAGGGGGCAAGGGCGAGCATGGCTTCTGCCTGCGCCTGCCGATGGAAGTCATTGGTTAGGATTCGGCAGATGTCGGACAAAGGTAAAGTCTGCATTATCGATGATGACAAAGCCGTCCGAGAGGCTCTGCGCATACTGCTGTTCATAGAGGGTTACCGGACAGAGACCTTCGAATCGGCAGATCAGTTTCTGGCCAGACAACCCTTGCCCGAAGCCGATGTTTACCTGCTCGATATTCGAATGCCCGGTACCGATGGCACAGAGCTGCACACCATGCTCAAGGAGAAATCCTCATCCGTGCCCGTAATTTTCATCACCGGTCATGGTGACATTCCCTTGGCCGTAAGCGCCATGCGCGATGGCGCCTTCGATTTTCTGACCAAGCCATTCGAGGAGGGCGAGTTATTGGAAAAGCTGACCGCTGCCGTCGCCCACTATCGCGAAATACGGTCTGACCAACAGGAACTACGCCAACTGGAGCAACGGGTCTCCAGCCTCACGCCTCGGGAAACTGACGTGCTGGTGCATATCGCACGCGGGTTCTCAAACAAAAAAGTCGCCCAAGAGCTATCTATCAGTCCAAGAACAGTGGAAATTCACCGCGCCCGGGTGATGGAAAAGATGGCTGCGGATTCAGTCGCGAGCCTGGTACGCATGACCACTATGCTCAACTTGGATCTGAAATAACACTGACGCCCGCAATTCATCTTACGTACTTTCCCTGATGCCCATGCGCGGATCCACGGATAGCATTTGTCCATCACCCATAGATGATGCTCGCAACCATATCCAATGCCAGAATCCATACACGTGCTGACCCTCATTGAGCCCGACCCGGCCGTTCGGGAAGCCATCACCGTTTTGCTGGAAGTGCGTGGGTGGACCGTCGATGCCCTGGTGCGGGGTGAATCTCTCCAGTCTGCGCTGAAATCCGATGATCCGCTGGCCGTGATCTGCGAGGCGCATCTTCCTGATATGTCGTCGACAGAGATCCTGGAATGCTGCAGGAAAAGCCGCACGCCCGTTATTTTTCTCGGCCATGAAGACGATGTGCAGCACGCGGTCGATCTCATCAGGCTCGGGGCTGAAGATTACCTTCAAAAGCCATTCCAGCAGAATCGTCTGCTGAATTTGCTCGAACGCCTCGCCGACCTCAGGAAGGGATGAGGCCCGTCAGTCTCGATCGCCAAACCGCAATTATCCTGGCCAGGGACGACAGTACCGGAAACGTATTTGTACTGAAAACCCTTTGGGTTTAAGATCTATGGGTGAAGTTCTTAGCCTACATTCTGATCATTTCAATGCTGGCTCCAGCACTGCCCGTCATGGCAAAGCCGGATTGTGGCGCCACGCAGGCAAGCGCCATGCATGAACACGCAGAGCCTGCGCAGCACGATTGCTGTGAAGCGCCTGAATCGGCATCAGAAATGAACTGCCCTTCGAGCACAGACTGCCTGCAATGCCCACCGGCGACTCCTGCCTTATCGGGTGA
The DNA here is from genome assembly GCA_964225175.1 of Candidatus Nitrosopumilus sp. Lineage (GTDB taxonomy): Bacteria > Pseudomonadota > Gammaproteobacteria > Xanthomonadales > SZUA-36 > WTJD01. Next base: position 4,466 of record CAXQNK010000014.1, read on the forward strand.
AGAACGCCTCGCCTCACTGCATATGCGGCCCGGTGGTGGCGTCACCTTCGATCCCTCGATGTGGCCTGGTGACAATCTTCCGCCACCGTTACGACCTCCAATCGCCTGAAGACCAGGGTCGAACCGACCCAATTCCACTAAATTTATCGGTGCCACAACGGCACTATTGCGTTTGGAGATCGACATGGACATTCGTATTTTTGCACACAGCTTTTTGCTGTGCCTGATCACAATGACATATCCGTTGCGGGTGCACGCCGAAACGCTGACCTTGGCGGATGCAGAACGCATCGCGGCCCAGCGCGACTCGCTCGCATCCGTTTACAGTTCGCGATCCGAAGCCGCAAGGGAAATGGCCATCTCAGCACAGCAACTCACGGATCCGAAGCTCCGTCTAGGAGCACTGTCTTTACCGGTGGATTCTTTCAGATTCGACCAGGAACCGATGACCCAATTCCAGATTGGAATACAGCAGTCATTTGCCCGAGGAGACACACGAAAAATCGCGGGTCAGCGCTACGAATCATTAGGGTCGGTACAGGACGCCCTGATGGCCGACAGATACCGAAAAACCCTGCTCGAGGTGAGGCAAATTTACGTGGAGGCTGTCCTGCATCAGCGGATCGGGAGTGTATTGCAGGAATCAGAAGCAGTACTCCATGAGATCGGTGAACTCGTCTCAGATTACTATGCAACGGGGCGCAGTAGCCAGGAAGAGGTTCTCAATGCAAGGCTTGAACTTAGCCGAGTAGAGGACCGAGTCATTGCCTCGCAGCAACGTGTCGAAGAAGTTCGCGCACAGCTCGCCCGATTGATCGGGGCGCCGGCGCAGCGGACCATATCCAACCAATGGCCAGAACTTGTTTACCGAGCCGACCCAGCAATCAAAGCCGACCCCATTGACCAGCATCCGCAGGTCGCGGCCGTTACTGCCAAAATTGAATATGCGCAGTACACAGAGCAACTCGCGGAACAACAGTACAAGCCTGCCTACACGCTGGATTTTGGATATGGAATCCGGTCAGGAGCTGATCCCGCCCGAGGCGACCGATCGGATTTAATTAGTGTTGTGCTGACCATGGATTTGCCTTTTTTCAGGCAAAAGCGTCAAGACCGAGTGCTGGCCGCCAGGATTGCCGAAACCCAAGCCGCCATGCACAAACGGGACGATATTTACCGACGCCTGGGTTCGGAGATTGAGCAACAAGAAGTCGCCTTGCGCCGGGTTCAGCAACGGCTCGCTCTTTACCGCGATGACCTGCTCCCGCAAGCGAGCGATCACTCGACAGCGGCAATGGATTCCTATTCCGATGCCACGGGGAGCCTTGTCGATCTGCTGAGAGCCTGGAATATCGAGTATGAGCTGAGAATAGATCAAGCCCGTCTCGAGGCCGAGGCCTTGCAACTTAACGCCGCACTAATCTACCTGGCCGGAGGAGAAACGTCATGAAGAAGCTGCTAATTCCTGGTCTTGTTTTACTTACTATTGGCGCCGCCGTTGGTTACGGCATTGCGCGGATTCAAACTGTACCCAACGCGCCTGAGCTATCCTCAGATCCAAAAGTGCTGTATTGGGTCGCACCCATGGATCCAAGTTACCGGCGCGATGCTCCGGGGAAATCGCCCATGGGGATGGACCTGGTGCCTGTTTACGAAGAATCACCGGCGGAACCAGAAATCCTGTACTGGGTCGCGCCCATGGACCCGGATTACCGGAGAGACAAACCGGGTAAGTCCCCGATGGGAATGGATCTCGTCCCAGTCTACAAGCAGGCCGATGAAACCCACGCGGGAATATCCATTCAGCCAAGCATGGTGAACAATCTCGGAGTCAGAACCGATCGGGCCAGCAAGCGGCCCTTGTGGCGAAAAATTGAAGCCACGGGATCGATCGGATTTGATGAAACGCGCATCAGTCATATCCACCTTCGAACGAATGGCTGGATCAAGACACTGAACGTTAACAGTGAAGGCGACCCCGTATTTCAGGGCGATGTGCTGTTCACCCTGTACTCGCCAGACCTCATTAACGCACAAAAAGAATTTTTACAGGCCAGCGAACGCGCTGATCACCGCTTGGTGCGGGGCGCAGAGGATAAGCTGCGCGCACTCGGTCTGTCCGAGGCCAATATTCGCGAATTGAAAACAGCGCGTCGGGTCACTGAAAATCTGAGTTTCATGGCCCCGCAGGATGGAATCGTGGCGCAATTAAATGTTCGCGAGGGCATGTTTGTGCAACCCGATCTCGCCATCATGAGCCTGGCGAACCTCGAATCGGTCTGGCTGCTGGCGGATGTATTCGAATCACAGGTGGACGCCGTGGCAGTGGGGCAGGCCGCCGAAGCCCGTTTACGTTACCTTCCAGGTGTTGTTTTTAACGGCCAAGTGGACTACGTGTACCCAGTTCTGGATCCGCAAACCCGTACTCTGCGCGTTCGCTTGAGATTTGAGAATTCCGAGGGCTTACTCAAACCCAACATGTACGCGCGAGTATCCATCTTCGGCACATTGCAGCCGCAGGCCCTGACCATTCCACGCGAGGCGCTGATTCGTGGCGCTGAGCGCGACAGGGTGGTGATTGCACGCGGTGATGGAAGTTTCACGGTGAACGAGGTGCTGACAGGCATGGAATCCGGAGACTGGATCGAGATCATCTCTGGACTCGAGACGGGCGATGACGTGGTAATTTCCGGGCAGTTTCTGCTCGACTCCGAGGCAAGCCTGGCGGGCAGCGTGCACCGACTTGAGTCCTTACCTGAAAAAAACGAGGGCCTACAGTCCGTGCGCGTGTTTGCCAGTGGAAAAATCGAAGCCATAGAGACCGATCGGGGTCGCATTCGAGTGTCACATGGCCCGATCGAGGACCTGGGTTGGCCTCCCATGACCATGGAATTCCCGGTGGAAGAAACAGTCAATCTCAATAATCTCTCCGTGGGCCAATTCGTACAATTCACGTTACGACAGAGGCTGGCCGGTGAATTTGTGATCGAGCATGCGTCGGTGGCGAAACGCTCCGACTCCTCCAGAGATTCGGGGCACATCCATGATTAACTTTATTATCAACTGGTCATTGGATAATCGGTTACCCGTACTGCTGAGCGGTATCTTGCTCGCCATCTTGGGCGGCCTGGCACTGATTCGCACTCCAATTGACGCGATACCGGATCTCTCGGATGTCCAGGTCATCATAAAAACCTCTTATCCGGGACAGGCACCGAGCGTCGTTGAGGATCATGTGACCTATCCCTTGTCGTCCGCCATGCTCTCGGTTGCAGGCGCCGAAAATGTTCGTGGATATTCCTTTTTTGGCGATTCCTTCATCTACGTGATCTTTGAGGATGGCACGGATCTTTATTGGGCGCGTTCCCGAGTTCTCGAGGTTCTCAGCCAGGTCCGCAGCAGCTTGCCCGAATCGGCGGTGACGCAACTCGGCCCCGATGCAACCGGTGTTGGCTGGGTTTACGAATATGCATTGGTTGACCGCAGCGGTAAACATGACCTTGGGCAGCTGAGATCTCTTCAGGACTGGTTTTTGAAAATAGAACTGCAAACGGTGCCGGGCGTAGCCGAAGTGGCCACTGTGGGTGGTATGGTCAGTCAATACCAGGTGGTACTGGATCCCGATTCACTCAGGGCGTTCAATATCCCGTTCGCGGATGTCCGCAAGGCAATTGAACAAGGCAACCGCGAGGTGGGCGGATCCGTCGTTGAAATTGCCGAAGCGGAATACATGGTCAGAGCCACGGGCTACATCAGCAGCACGGAAGACCTCAACCTCATTCCCGTTGGATTAAATGCCAATGGAACGCCAATACGCCTTGAGGACGTCGCCGATGTGCGGCGCGGGCCCCAGATGCGCCGGGGAATTGCCGACCTCAATGGTGAAGGCGAGGTCACAGGTGGCATCGTGGTCATGCGGCACGGTGAAAACGCACTGCAAACCATTTCAAGTATCAAGAACAAGCTTGAGGAATTGCAATCCAGCCTTCCGGACGGCGTCGAACTGGTTGAAACCTACGACCGATCCGCATTGATTGAGCGCTCAGTCAACACACTTCGCAGCAGGCTGATAGAGGAGCTTGTTGTTGTCATCCTTGTCTGTGCCATTTTTCTTGCGCATCTCAGGTCCTCGATCGTCATCCTGGTGACGCTGCCACTGGGCGTTTTAACAGCGTTCTCCGTCATGCATCTGCAGGGACTGAACGCCAACATCATGTCGCTTGGGGGCATCGCAATCGCCATCGGCGCCATGGTCGACGCTTCCATCGTGATGATTGAAAACCTGCACAAGAAAATGGAACAGCAAGACTATCGACCCGCTCGACACTGGGAATACGTGAAGATGGCAGTTTCAGAGGTCGGTGGGCCACTGTTTACCAGCCTCTTGATCATTACGCTGAGCTTCATTCCCGTGTTTACCCTGCAAGCCCAGGAGGGAAGAATGTTTGCGCCGTTGGCTTATACCAAGACCTACGCCATGGCTGCGGCTGCAGGCCTGTCCATCAGTCTCGTGCCGGTGCTGCTGGGATACTTCGTCCGCGGAAAGATCAGGCCTGAGCAGCACAATCCACTGAATCGGGGCCTGACTCATCTGTACCGGCCGGTACTAAACTGGACCCTGCGTCATCCATGGCACATTCTTTTGATGGCAGGCTTCCTCGTTGTGTTGATGGCCTGGCCCATTCAGCGCCTTGGATCAGAATTCATGCCAGACCTCGACGAAGGTGATCTGATGTACATGCCCACGACCTTCCCGGGAATTTCGGCCGGAAAAGCAGGGGAATTATTGCAGCAGACCGACAAGCTCATCATGAGTGTTCCAGAGGTTGAGACCGTATTTGGAAAAATTGGACGGGCGGAGACCGCAACGGATCCCGCCCCGTTGACCATGATCGAGACCCTCATACGGTTTCGCCCAAAGTCTGAGTGGCGCGAGGGTTTTGATATGGCAGATATCCGTCGCGAACTCGACGAACGGGTCAACGTTCCTGGCCTGACAAATGCCTGGGTCTGGCCTATTAAAACCCGAATCGATATGTTGGCTACTGGCGTTAAAACGCCGGTGGGTCTGCGAATTTCGGGTCCGAGCCTCGGGGAAATAGAACGCATCGGTCAACAAGTTGAAGCGCTATTATCCGATCTGGATGGTACCGCAGCAGTTTTCGCCGAGCGCGTTCGCGGCGGGCGCTACATTGTTGTGGACATCCTGCGTGATGAGGCGTCTCGATATGGCCTGAACATTCGAGATGTGCAGGACGCCGTAACGGTCGCCATCGGTGGATTGAACGTGACCACAACGGTTGAGGGCCTTGAGCGTTACCCCGTTAATATTCGTTATCCCAGGGCAAGCAGGGATTCCCTGCAGCGACTCAAAGACCTGCCGATAATTACGCCTACCGGCCAGCAATTACCGCTTTCGGCAGTCGCTGATTTCCGAGTAGAGGAGGGCGCCGCCATGATCAAGAGTGAAAACGCACGACGCAGTGGCTGGGTCTACGTAGATATTGCTGGAGTGGACCTTGGAAGCTATGTCTCATCGGCACAAGAGCTTGTTCGGAAAAAACTGTCCTTACCCACCGGTTATTCACTGAGCTGGACGGGGCAGTACGAGTATCTGGAGCGGGCCAAAAAACGGCTGTACCTGTTGGTGCCACTCACGCTTGCCGTCATCATCCTGTTGTTGTTCCTGAACTTTAAAAGTTTGTTCGAGGTCAGCCTTATTCTGGGCACATTGCCCCTGGCGCTTACTGGCGGCTTTTGGTTGCTCTTTTTCCTGAACTACAACCTTTCGATCGCCGTGGGTGTCGGTTTCATTGCCCTTGCGGGCGTGGCCATCGAGCTGGGTGTGGTGATGATGGTGTATCTCAATTTGGCGTGGGCGCACAGACGCAGCCAATGCATGGAAGAGGGCAGAAGGCCCGACCAGTCGGACCTCAGGGAGGCCATTTTTGAAGGTGGACTTAAAAGGATTCGTCCGGTGATCATGACGGTTGCGACCGTTATTGCAGGCCTGCTACCCATCATGGTTGGACAGGGAACGGGCTCTGAAATCATGCAACGGATAGCAGCCCCAATGGTGGGCGGTATACTGACTGCGTTGCCATTGGCTTTATTGGTCGTACCGAGTGGATTTTATCTTTGGCACTCGCGCGAAATTTAGTTAGACTGAAGCTGCCTCGAAAATTAGGGAACACCATTGAAAAACTCCAGTTTTCCGCTATTTCCATACCCCAAACGCTTGGTCAGAAGCTTTTATTCATTCCTCCTGATCGGCGCCTTGATGACAGGTACGTCGGCGGTGAGTGCCGATGACTCGTCTGAAGTCGACGAATTCAATCACCCCTGGATAAACAACGATTTTATCGTTTGGGCTGGGGGTTACACACCACGTAAAACCGTGAAACTCGCAGCAGAGGCCGAAGGAAGCATAGACAACGGAGACCCGGTTGAAATCGACTTTAGTGACAGTTTAAAGGCTAAAGACAAGGAGTCCGTCGCAAACCTGGGATTTTACTGGCGTTTCGGAAAAAAATGGTGGTTTTCGACGGAATATTATCGAACCGAAACGGAGGACAGCGCCTCAATAGATGAAGACCTCGAATGGAACGGATACACATTCCTCGCGGGTAGCTCTGTCGCGGGCGGGTTTTCCAGTGATATTTACCGAATCACCCTGGGGCGGGATTTTCTGGACCGACCAAACATGGACTTCAGTCTCGGCCTTGGCATTCACTGGATCGAACTGGGCGCGTTCTTGGCGGGAAATGCTACCGTGACGGACGGGGAAGGATCAGGACAGGAGTCCGCGTTTCGCCGGGAAAATGTCAGTGCAAGCGCTCCGCTGCCCAATCTGTCGGCCTGGTACCTGTACGCTTTCAGCCCAAAGTGGCTTTTGGAAGCCAGGCTGGACTGGTTGTCTGCGAGTTTCAAAGAGTACAGTGGCCGCATCATCAACGCTAACATTGGCGTTCATTACCAGGTAAGCAATCATTTCGGCGTGGGTCTTTCTTACAAACACTTCGGAATTGATGTGGACGTTGATGACGAAAGCTGGTACGGCTCAGCCAACGTCCGCCATCAAGGTCCATTCATCAACCTGACGGGCACCTGGTAGTCGCGTTTGCCCGGGTGACATGATCGGCTCGATTTTCGGATTCCCGTTGCATAAAACCCTTGCGTTGGTAGCGCCGTTCCAAAAGTATAACTTCGTATAATGTATATTATGTTAAATTAGTTCGTGACAAACATCAGGATAATCACCTCCTGCGCCCTCCTGATCACGCCGGCCACACGCCGTGTATAGGTTAACTCAATACATAATACATAGATTATTAAACATTATTTACAATACCTTACACAACTTTCCTAATATATTTTTTATAAATAATTCGCTTTGTTTTCAAAGTGGATTCCGCCATGATTACCCTTGGCAATGCATCCGTTCGTCAATCCCTAATAAGATGTCGCCATGCTTCACTATCTAGCTGCCATTGTGCTCGCCCAAACCATCGATTCATCCGCTGTCTACACTGACAAATTGGAGGAAATCACGATTCAGAGCGGACGAGAAACGGTCATCAGTGAAACTCCCGCGAGCACCACGGCTTTTACTAGAGAGGACCTGGGCGAAATACACCCTACTCACCCCAATGAATTGTTCAGTCGTTCAAGAAACACCTGGATTACACGGGGCTCGGGTCAGGAATCTCTTATCGCCATCAGATCACCGGTATTAACAGGAGCTGGTGCTTGC
>CAXQNK010000015.1:0-3408 GCA_964225175.1 Candidatus Nitrosopumilus sp.
GGCGATTACCGCCTCTGGAGGAAGTGATCCCAATCAGTGGCCCAAGGCATTTCAACCGGATGCCGGCAGTGACTCCCAATGGCTCGATCTGGGTCAGGGCCACCGCGTGCGGGCCCGCGCCAATGCCAACCCTGGAGAAATCATGCAATGAGAGTTTCCTACTTCGCCTGCCTGCTCTTTATCGTCGGCCTGATGGCCGGACCGGCAATAGCGGAATCGCCGCTGCTGAGTGAGAGAGTCAGTTCTGGCGCGCTCCCGCCTTCTGTCCAAAGGCTGCCCGAGGAACCACTGATAACCAACCTTGCCCAAATGAATCGTGAAACAGGTCGGCCTGGTGGAGACATCAGTCTGCTGATGGCGCGCAGCAAGGATACGCGGATGATGACGGTTTATGGTTACGCCAGGCTGGTCGGCTTCACTCCGCAGCTCACCTTGGAGCCTGATATTGCGCTCGAGGTTGAAAATGTCAGCGACCAGACTTTTACCTTTCATCTGCGCCCCGGCCACCGTTGGTCAGACGGGCATCCCTTCACCACCGAAGATTTCCGGTACTACTGGGAAGACATGGCACTCAACGAGTTCCTGTCGCCGTTTGGCCCACCAGAAGCGTTGCTGGTCAATGGCAAGCCCCCCAGGGTGGAAGTGATCGACCGTCACACCATCCGGTATCACTGGGAAGCCCCGAATCCGCTGTTTCTGCCCTCACTCGCGGGTGCGCGACCGCTTTACATCTACGCGCCCGCGCATTACCTGAAGCAGTTTCATGCAGACCATGTCGACGACGAGAAACTGAAGTCGATGGTCGAGGAGGCCGGAGTTCGAAACTGGGCGGGGCTGCATACCCGATACGGCCATCAATACAAATTTGACAACCCCGATCTGCCGACGCTGCAACCGTGGCTCTGTGTCACGCCGGCGCCCTCCGAGCGGTTTATTTTCGAACGCAACCCCTACTTCCACCGCGTCGATTCCAAGGGTCAGCAACTGCCTTATCTCGATCGGGTGATCGTCAACATTGCCAGCTCGGGCCTGATACCCGCCAAGACCGGTGCCGGTGAATCCGACCTACAGGGCCGGTACCTTAGGCTGGATAACTACCCGTTTCTGATGGAGGGAGGAGAGCGAAACAACTTTGTGGTGCGGCTGTGGCAGATGGGCATCGGGTCACAGATGGCGATCTATCCGAATCTCAACGCCAATGACGATACCTGGCGTCAAGTGATGCGTGATGTACGCTTCCGACGCGCCTTGTCACTCGGGATCGATCGTGAGGAAATCAATCAGGTGATTTATTTCGGCCTGGTGCTTCCCAGTGCCAATACCGTCCTACCGCAAAGTCCCCTTTTCCGTCAGGAGTATGCAGACGCCTGGGTACGTTTTGATCTCAATGCGGCCAATGCCCTTCTCGATGAGATGGGACTTGTTGAACGGAATGAAGAAAATCTCCGACTGTTGCCAGACGGCCGCCCCATGGAAATTGTGGTGCATTCTGCCGGCGAGAGCACCGAGCAAACCGACCTGCTTGAACTCATTCATGATAACTGGCTGAAAATGGGCATCAAGATTCATACCAAACCCTCGCAGCGGGAGGTATTCCGTGAACGGCTTTATTCAGGCGAAGCGCTGATGTCTATCTGGACCGGTCTCGACAATGGGCTGCCAACCGCAGATACGCCGCCGACCGAACTCGCCCCCACCAACCAGACACAGCCACAGTGGCCGGTTTGGGGTCAGTACTTTGAAACAGCAGGGCTCACCGGCAGTGCACCGGATGTCGCAGAGGTCGCCCAACTGGCTGACCTGCTGCAGCAATGGCGCAACGCTTCCGATGCGAAGGTAAGAGATAAAGTCTGGCAGCAGATGCTCGAGATTCATGCAGACCAGGTCTTCACCATCGGCACAGTCAATGCAGTCCCACAGCCGATTGTGGTGAATGCGCGCCTGAGGAACGTGCCGGAGCAAGGCGTTTATGCTTGGGCACCGGGGGCCTACTTTGGCATGTACCGTCCGGACACCTTCTGGCTTGCCGAGTGACCGGCTGACCCGGCACCTGACTCATGCTTCGATATACCTTAAGGCGACTTCTCACCATGATCCCAACGCTGATTGCGATCAGCGTTATCGTGTTCGTGATTATTCAGTTGCCGCCGGGTGACTACCTCGAAAGCCATATCGCCACCATGCAGGCCCAGGGCGAGAGCGTCGATCAGAAAAAAATCGCGTTCTTGCGCGAGCAGTACGGTCTCGATCAGCCCATGTGGAAACAGTACCTCACCTGGGCAACGGGATTCGTTCAGGGAGATCTTGGCTATTCCTTTGAGTATGACCTGCCGGTGACGGAAGTCGTCGGGGACAGGATGTTTCTGACGATATTGATTTCGGTAGTGACCATCATCTTTACCTGGCTGATTGCGTTTCCTATCGGAATCTATTCAGCCACTCATCAGTACAGTTGGGGTGACTACGGACTCACTTTTATCGGCTTCATTGGACTCGCCACACCTAATTTTCTGCTGGCGCTGGTCATGCTCTATCTTGCCAATGTGCATTTTGGCACCTCGATCGGAGGGCTGATGGATCCGGAATATATCGATCAGCCCTGGAGCACGGCCAAATTGCTCTCGGTGCTCGAACACCTCTGGATTCCAGTGGTCGTGATCGGAACCTCCGGCACCGCCGCCATGATCCGTCGTCTTCGGGCTAATCTGCTGGATGAGCTTGAAAAGCAATATGTCACCACCGGGCGCGCCAAGGGGTTGCCCCCGGGCAAACTCCTGCGGAAATACCCTTTGCGCATGGCGCTTAATTTCTTTGTCGCCGACATCGGCAATCTTTTGCCCGGGATTATCTCGGGAGCGGAAGTAGTTGCGGTGGTGCTGTCCCTGCCCACCACGGGTCCCCTGCTGATAGCCTCCATGCAGAGTCAGGATATGTATCTCGCAGGCTCATTCCTGATGTTTCTCGCAATCCTTACCGTGATCGGGATGCTGATCTCGGATCTATTGCTCGCCATGCTGGATCCACGCATACGGCTTCAGGGGGCGCCTGCGAAATGACGGAACCGAAAACCCCCCATTTCGTTTCGCGGGAGCCTTTCGACCCTTACTCGGTTGAGAAGCTGACTCCTGCGCAGGAGGAGTTGTATCTCGCTTCTCAGTGGCGACTGATGTGGTGGAAACTCAAACGCCACAAGCTGGCGCTCATCTCAGGGTTTGTGCTGGCACTCTTCTATCTGGTCGCCGCCTTTGCCGAATGGGTTGCACCGTATGATCTTCATACCCGCAATGCCCGCTTTATTCATGCTCCGCCACAGGCGATTCACCTCTTTCACGAGGGCAAGTTTGTCGGCCCCTTTGTCTACGGATACAACTACAAGCTGAACATGTCCACACTCAAGCGCGAGTTCAC
>CAXQNK010000016.1:0-33484 GCA_964225175.1 Candidatus Nitrosopumilus sp.
GAAGCCCCGGTAAACGGCGGCCGTAACTATAACGGTCCTAAGGTAGCGAAATTCCTTGTCGGGTAAGTTCCGACCTGCACGAATGGCGTAACGATGGCCACACTGTCTCCACCAGAGGCTCAGTGAATTTGAAATAGCTGTTAAGATGCAGTTTACCCGCAGCTAGACGGAAAGACCCCGTGCACCTTTACTATAGGTTCACACTGGACTTTGATCTTATTTGTGTAGGATAGGTGGGAGACTTTGAAGCTGAGACGCTAGTCTTAGTGGAGTCGTCCTTGAAATACCACCCTTGTAAGATTGGAGTTCTAACCTAGGTCCATTATCTGGATCAGGGACAGTGTGTGCTGGGTAGTTTGACTGGGGCGGTCTCCTCCCAAAGAGTAACGGAGGAGTACGAAGGTATCCTTATCACGGTCGGACATCGTGAGGTAAGTATAAAGGCAGAAGGATGCTTGACTGCGAGATCGACGGATCGAGCAGGTAGGAAACTAGGTCTTAGTGATCCGGTGGTTCTGTATGGAAGGGCCATCGCTCAACGGATAAAAGGTACGCCGGGGATAACAGGCTGATACCGCCCAAGAGTTCATATCGACGGCGGTGTTTGGCACCTCGATGTCGGCTCATCACATCCTGGGGCTGAAGCCGGTCCCAAGGGTATGGCTGTTCGCCATTTAAAGTGGTACGCGAGCTGGGTTTAGAACGTCGTGAGACAGTTCGGTCCCTATCTGCCGTGGTCGTTAGAGATTTGAGGGAAGCTGCTCCTAGTACGAGAGGACCGGAGTGGACGAACCTCTGGTGTTCCGGTTGTCACGCCAGTGGCACTGCCGGGTAGCTAAGTTCGGAAGGGATAACCGCTGAAAGCATCTAAGCGGGAAGCCTCGCCCAAGATTAGATCTCTCAACACTTGATGTTGTAAGGGCCCTTGTAGACTACAAGGTTGATAGGCTGGGTGTGGAAGTGCAGTAATGTATGAAGCTAACCAGTACTAATTGCCCGAGTGGCTTGGTCATATAACACCAAAGCCCCTGACTGCCTTATTTAAGCGAAAACTGCGTTTGAAGTTCGCTGACTTCGGCCGTGTACTTCTGTGTACACTCCCTTGTCAGTTCACTTCAGGCCTTGTTCTCGCAAAAATGAGTTAGTCAGTTCTTCGTTCGACACGAAAAAAGCTTTTGACAGAATTACCAGTTGCGGGAAATTGGGGTCAGAGTAAAGTGCCGTAGTAATTTACTCGGGCACTTTACTCTGACCCCGGTGTCCCACCAGTTTGCCTGGCGGCAATAGAGTACTGGAACCACCTGATCCCATCCCGAACTCAGCAGTGAAACGGTGCATCGCCGATGGTAGTGCGGGAGTTCCCGTGTGAGAGTAGGACACTGCCAGGCATCAAATGAAAACCCCCGTCGCGAACGCGGCGGGGGTTTTTTATTTGGCGCCTCCCAGCGAACTTTCACAGGCAATGAGGTTGAAAGGCTCTTCTGGGTCTGTTGACCGATGGCTTTGAATGGCAATTGGGTACTTTGAGTCTTGGGTGAATTTGGTCTGCTTGATCGGCAAAGTTGCGTTTTTTTACGTTTACCCCGCCTGACTGGCGTTAGCTGCGAGCGATACTTGGTATTGGGTGCCAATACACCATGGAAACGCGCAAAGTTACAGTTCAGGATGATAGGTTAGACGGTGCCGGATTGCTGGAGCGCTCAGAACTCGCGTGTTTCTCCGATGTTGAATATCCAGGCATTTGAGCCCAATGCGGTTGTGCGGGCTGCTGCTTTGAAGCGCTGTGGCGGCTCATGCAGTGGCTCGTCAGACAGGTCGAAGGTGCCAAAGTGAATGGCCAGGGCGCGCCGGGCTCTCAGCTCCACAGCAGCAGTGACCGCCTCCTCCGGATTCATGTGTGACTCCGCCATCATAGCCTCAGGTTCATAGGCACCAACAGGGACAGCGGCCAGATCGAACGGACCGAGTTGCTGGCCTATCTGGCGGAAGCCGTCAAAAAAGCCGCTATCACCGGCAAAGTAAAACCGGCGGTCTTCACTGGTGACGGCCCAGGATGCCCACAGTGCTTTGTTGACATCGGAGACCGATCTCTTGCTCCAGTGCTGGGTTGGCAGGCAGTGGATGGTGACCCCATCCAGTGTTTCGTGCTGTCCCCAATCGAGTTCAATGACATTACTGATGCCGTTTTTGCGCAACAGATCGCCGTTGCCGAGAGGGACAAAAAAGCGGGTTTCCGTGTTCAGCCTGGCCAGGGTTCTCAGGGTTGGCAGGTCCAGGTGGTCGTAATGATTGTGTGAGATCAAAACAAAATCAATGGGCGGCAGGTCATTGATAGCAATACCCGGCTCAACAAAGCGGCTCGGGCCGATAAGGGGCATTGGGCTAGGCCTGTTCGACCAGATGGGATCGGTCAGGAAGGTTTTGTGCTGCATCTGTACCAGTAATGTCGCATGGCCCACCCAGGTGACCGTCGGAACGCTATGCTTTGCATTTTTCCTGAGGAATTCGCCGTCATTGGCAATGGCTTCGGGTGCGCCTCTGCCACTTCTGAAGTAGGTGCCGAATCTTCGAAGCAGGAACGGGGCTCTTACCCCCAGGCTGCCGTGACCTATCTCTCCCTTGAGATTGGTAAATCTCCCATCTTCAGTGCGAGGCGCACCATGGATGTACTGTAGCTCCCCACTGGAAACGAGCGGCGACCAAACGAGCGTGGCGGCCAAAGCGAGCAGCATTAATACTGAATAATTCATGCTATTTCTTCCCGAAGAGGGATCAGCCTGTCTAGCTTCAAACAGCCTGTGACGAAAAGAGTCCTGAGGGGCTTGGCACCAGGCCCGCGAGATTCTGAATCAACCCGGCTCGTTAAATCAGAGCAGGTAAATGGTCGCCAGCAGGCCGGTGACAGACATCGTGATGGTATACGGAAGAGCCAGCAGAACCATGCGGCCGTAGCCCAGCCTGACCAGCGGCGCGAGGCCTGAGGTCAGCAGGAACAGAAACGCAGCCTGGCCGTTCGGAGTGCCGACGGACGGGATATTGGTGCCCGTGTTGATGGCCACAGCCATCATGTCGAAATGTTCGCGTGAAATCTCGCCAGCCAGGAGTGCCTGGTGAACTTCGCCGATGTACACCGTGGCCACGAACACGTTGTCGGAAATGATCGACAGTGCGCCATTGGCGAGGTAGAACATCGGTACCTGGAGCTGCTGATCCAGCGTGAACACGTACTCGATCACCGGCTGGAACAGGTGTTGCTCGTGGATCACCGCGACAATCGCGAAAAACACGACCAAGAGCGCGGTAAAGGGCAGCGCCTCGGAAAAAGCATGGCCCAGCTGGTGTTCATCGATGACGCCGGTAAATGCGGTAGCCAGCACGATAACCGCGAGTCCGATCAACCCGACTTCCGCCACGTGAAAGGCCAGGGCAAAGACCAGGAACACTGCGACGATGGCCTGCATGATGATCTTGGCTTTCTGCTTCGGAGTGCGGCTCTCGGTCTCTCTGCGATCATATTCTTCAAGAATGTGACGTGCTGCATGCGGCATCTTCGCGCCATATCCCAGGATCTTGAATTTCTCGACTGTGAAGCAGGTCAGCATTCCGACTGCAAACACAGGCATGCTGACCGGCGCCACGCGCCAGATGAATTCCATGAACTCCCAGCCGGCTACTTCAGCGATTAACAGGTTCTGGGGCTCGCCGACCAGAGTGCACACACCACCCAGCGCGGTGCCGACGGCACCGTGCATCAACAGGTTGCGCAAGAACGCCCGGAAGTTATCCAGGTCTTCGCGGGTTTCTTCACCGATGCCCGTATCGTCAGCGGTGTCATGGTCATCATCGAATCCCTTCCCGGAAGTAACCTTGTGATAAACCGCGTAAAAACCTGACGCCACCGTGATAATCACGGCGATTACCGTCAGCGCATCGAGAAAGGCTGACAAAATTGCGGCCGTGAAGCAGAACATCAGCGACAACAGGATCTTTGACTTGATCTTGATAAAGATCTTGGCGAAGACGGTCAGCAGCATGTCCTTCAGGAAGAAAATGCCGGCGACCATGAAAATCAGCAACAAAATGACTGCGAAATTCGTCTGGGCTTCCTGGTATACGGTCTCAGGCGATGCCAGGCCCAGTATCACCGCCTCTATTGCCAGTAAGCCCCCAGGCTGCAGTGGGTAACACTTGAGTGCCATGGCCAAGCAGAAGATGAATTCCGCTACCAGCAGCCAGCCGGAAATGGTGGGGCCAACAGTAACAAGCGCAATGGGGTTGATCACCAGGAACAGGATGATGGTCATCTTGTACCATTCGGCCGCGTTCCCGAGGAAATTACGGCGTAATGCCGCGGTTGTCGTCATTGTCATGGTGAAGCCTTCCAGACGATTGGCGGGATGGCCCGCAGAGTCAAAGGAGGGCATTGTATGCGTTTATCGGCCCTAATTTCCATGATCTGGGGTTGATACGCACCGGTCAGCCTGACCATGAACCGAAATGGCAGGGTACGTTATGAACTGAAGACACCTTGGAACAGCAATACGACCCATCTCATATTCTAAGCATTGGATTTGATTGCCAGGCTAGTTGCACTTATTCCGAATCCTAGAGTCAACCTGACCCGTTTCCACGGTATATTCGCACCCAATACCAAGTATCGCTCGCAGCTAACGCCAGCAAGGCGGGGTAAACGTAAAAAACTCAACTCTGCCGGTCAAGCCGACCAAACGCATGCGAGAGGCTATTGATTTGCTGTCACCATTGAATCGTCTCTCCCGATGTCATTTAACAGGAGGGTTGAACTCAGGCGGTACCCAAGGGGCAGTATGGCCGTTCGCCGAATGGCTGCGGAGGGCGCCATCATGGGGAGTCAATTCACCGCAACGGGATTGTGGCATGATGATTTCAGTTCCCAATACGAGATGATGTTGATGTCAAAGATTGCAGTAGTTACCCATCCTCCTGTGCTTGGCGACCGTAAGGCAACGATCGCGCGTGCCGTGCAGCTCGTGACAGAAGCTTCTGAAAATGGCGCTGGGCTGATCGTGTTCCCTGAGGCGTTCATTCCCGGATACCCCACCTACATCTGGCGATTACGTCCCGGCGGCGATATGGCGCTTTCTGGCGAGATTCACGCTCACATGGCTCGACAGGCAGTGCGACTCGACGGAGACACACTCGACCCCTTGCGGTCCGTGGCGAAGCAGCAGGAAGTCGACGTGATGGTGGGGCTTCATGAGATCGATGGCACACAAAGCCGAGCGACACTGTTCTGCACTTACGTTCATATCGGCAACGACGGTGAGTTCGCGAACATCCATCGCAAGATGATGCCCACCAATCCGGAGAGGATGGTATGGGGCTTCGGAGACGGTAGCGGGATTCGAGTAGTGGACACGCCAGTCGGTCGTGTTGGGTCATTGATTTGCTGGGAAAACTACATGCCCCTGGCGAGGATGGCATTGTACGCCCAAGGGTTGGAGATTTATATCGCACCGACATGGGATGACACTGACGGTTGGCAGGGAACCATGCAGCATATTGCGCGAGAGGGCCGGTGCTACGTGGTGAACTGCTGCGCGGCGATGCGTGGTAGTGACATTCCGGCAGATTTTCCCGGCCGTGATCAGCTGTTTAGCGATGATGAGGTTATTAACAAGGGCAACAGCTCAGTATTTGCACCGGGCGGCAATCTGATTGTTGGGCCGATCGAAGGCAAGCCAGGTATCGTTTACGCGGAAATCGATCTCGCGCAGGTTCGCGATTCGCGTCGCAGCCTTGATGTGGCTGGACACTATAATCGACCTGACATCTTTAGGTTTGAGGTCAATCGGGAGCGCCAAAACTCCGCAATCTTTCTTGACCATGGCCCGGCTGCAAGCTCCTGATTCAAAGGGCTACCGGCCCATGGCTCATAAAGGTAGCCGCGGAGACCACGCAATGCGGGCGGCTCTGCCAGCTGGGCTGGTGATGCAGCGCTGATTTTCCGTTCGCTTGCGGACTTGAATCGGGACCTCAGTCGCTTGCCGGAAATCTGTTGGGTTTCAGGACGAGAAAAGCCAGACGGTGGCCCAAATGTGAATGGTTGTCACGATTGAATTTACTTATTCAGTCAAATAACCTGGCCGGCACACTGGAAGCCCGGCAAGACGGCAACAGCGATGTCACGACAGAACGCACCATGTTTTCCAGGCGCGCAAGGATCTGTTTGAGCTGGGCTGAATCTTACCTTGCACTCGGGCTTAATTACGTCTAATTTGGGGCGCACTTTATGGGGATGACGTAGCATGAAGAACCAATTCGCTTTAGCGCTCTTGGCCTGCCTGTTGGGCGCACTATCCATGGTCAGAGCAGATGACTCAGTAACCCAGCTGCCGGGGGAATTCTTCTTCTCCGAACTGAGTGGATATCAGGGCGGGCCCAATGCTTTTTTGCTGAATCATGCCGCTCGCCTTGCTTGGCCAGCAGCGCCGGACTCTGCCCAACTCAACACATCGGGGCTTGAATCCTGGAAATCCTTCCAGGATCTGAAATTTCGGGGCAAAGGCAAAGGTCAGACGGCTGTCTGGAGAACATTGGGCCCGGATACCGTTTCGGATAATTTACCCGGCGAGCAAAGAAACATCTCGGGCCGTGTCACGGATCTGGCCATCGGGCCTTCATGCACCGTTAAACGCTGCCAGCTCTGGGTGGGCACCGCTGGGGGTGGATTGTGGCGCAGCGATCGGGCACTTCACAAAACCAATCCTGGCTGGCGTCATCTGACAACGGGACTGCCAACCAATAATGTGGGCACCGTCAGTCTCGACCCAAACGATGCCGATGGCCAGACGCTATATTTGGGTACGGGTGAGTCCAATTTTAATTACACCTCCGGAGCCGGCCGAGGCATTTTCGTTTCTCGCGATGGCGGCGACCATTTTACGCGGCTGTCCACGCTCATCACCCAACCGGATCTGGCTGCGGAACCTTTGGACTTCACCATGGGCCGTGGCATCAGCCAGATCAGGGTGAAACCAGGGGATGCTGACACGATTTATGTCGCAACCACCACGGCGATGTTCGGCATGACGTCAGTGCGTGGTGGGCAATCCACCATCACGGGCGAACCCATGGCAAAAGTTGGTCTCTACAAGACCAGTGACGGAGGCAACTCCTGGGTGTCGCTGTACGACGTCACCGTTGATACCTCCAGCAATGACAACACCCCTGAGGGAAGTTACGAGCAAGTTTCTGGCGTCAAGGATGTACAACTGGACCCGCATGACCCGGAGACGGTTTATGTGTCAGTGATCAACGATGGCTTGTACCGTTCGTCCATGGAACTCGACGGCTCGACCGACTTTCTCCAGGTATTCAAGCTCGTCACCTTGGCCGATTTTCGTCGCAGCAGCTACCTTGCATTTGATCTCACCTCACACGACGGTTCGACCCGCGTTTACCTGTACAACGGAAATGGTTTGATCGGCAGTCTCCAGGCACTCTACCGTCTCGACAACGCCAATGTGTCCGCCTCGAGCCTTTTCGAGGCGGGCGAAAACACCTCGGCGTGGGTAAACACGACCCAGCCACTGGAAAACCCGGAGGATTTTGTTGATTGGCGGATTTGTGGTGGTCAGTGTGTTTATGACCTCGTCGTCAAGGTGCCCGAAGGTTTACCGGATACAGTCTACATCGGGGGACAGCTCTCGGGTAGAAATGGTGATTCGACCGTGCGGTCTGTTGATGCAGGAGAAAATTTCAACTCCATGTCAATCGATCTGCAGGAGCCAACGGCCGAAGCGCATGTGGATGTTCGATCAATCGTTTTTCATCCCGATAATCCTGAAATTGTCTTCATTGGTTCCGACGGCGGAGTGGTCCGTTCGTCCGGACAATATGTCGACGGGCGCGGGCTATGTGACGTATACCGGGGCCTCGAGCAAGGCAGCGAGTCACGCGCTATTTGCGAAAAATCATATGAGTCCATCCCCGAGGAGCTGATTTTCATGAACCGGGGGCTTCAGGCAATGCAGCTGTACAATATCTCGGCAGATCCAAACCAGCCGTTGAAACGCCTGATGGCCGGAACGCAGGATAACAGCACCCAGTGGTACGACGGGACCCGTAGCGCCAAGCATTGGAAAAAGCTGTTTGGCTTTGGCGACGGCACTTCGGCCAACGGCTTTCATGCCACGGACCCCGATATCCTGTTCGCAAGCTTCCAGAGTAACTTTTTTTTCACTCACTTCGATGGCGGAAGAGGGGGCCGGGACAGTTGGACGCTCACTTCGGGTCCCATTCAGCTCAGCGGTGAACTGTCCAGCCCCACCAGCTTTTCCGGCCGCCAATTCATTACCTTTGACCCCCAGGATGCAGACACGCAATTCACCGGTTTCGAGCACATCTGGCGTACTCGTAACAACGGAGGCGATCGTCAGTACCTCGAAGAAAACTGTCGCCTGGCAGACTTGTTTAACGGTGCAACGATCGTAGGATGTGGTGACTGGGAGCCGTTAGGGGAATTCCTCACACGAGAAGCATTCGGCGACGATCGTAAAGGCGGTGTCATCGTGGCAGCGGAACGATCAAGCGCAGACAGCGGAACTTTGTGGGCGGCAACTTCCCTTGGGCGACTGCTGATTTCCAGCAACGTTGACGCACCTGCAGAGGGCGTATCTTTCACCCGGATCGACACTGCTTCAACACCACCACGGTTCATCAGTGGTATCGCTGTGGACGACGAGAATCCCAACCGCGCATTCATCGCCTACTCAGGGTTTAACGCGGTGACGCCGGATCAGCAGGGACATGTTTTCGAAGTCAACTTTGATGGTGAGCAAGCGCAATTCACGTCGCTCGATTACAATCTGGGCGATCTTCCGATCACGCACCTCGTGAGAGACGATCTGACTGGAGACCTGTTCGCGGCAACAGACTATGGCGTGCTGGTGCTGCGCGAGGGTGCCGCACAATGGCTCGTTGCCGGCGCGGGCCTTCCGGTGGTACTCACGCCGCATCTGGAGATTCACCCTTCCCAGCGCCTTCTGCTGGCTGCAACGCACGGCCTTGGTGCCTGGTACATGAACCTGGATAGCCCCTGAAGCACCTTACCACGGGACCGGAAATCAATACGTCGACTGGCAAATTCGGTGCCCACAATGGCGTGGGCGACAATTACCGGGCATAGGGGTGGTGCGGCCCGGATAGCCGCGCCGCTGCTGCGAGCAGATGCCGTACGGGTACGCCTCGACCATCCTCGGCACCCAACTCAAAGGCGCAATGACCGAACTTGCCGATTTTTCCGGTCGGCCAGTGGCGGACATAAACTCCTGCCGGGTGTGGCTGTGCCGGATGAGCATGACGTGAAGGGAAACCCGTGCAGCAACGTTTATGTTGTTATGTCACTGGTCCCGGGAGATCCACAAAATGGCTGGTAATGACCTGACGCGGCGGAGTGCGCTCCGAGTGATAAACGCCTTGGTGCAACCGTGCCGTTCATGTCCCGTGTGAGCGGTTAGATTTCATTTCCAGTTTGGTTGCTGCGATGCCAACACACGAAATTGAGCTCACGAGATTTCCTGGTGTTCTTGCAGTTGACTTGCTTGGAGATTGTTGCGCCAGATCCAGAGAGGGCCGGATCCAGGTAGCTTCTGAAAGCGTAAGATTATTATGGGAAGTTAGCGTCAAGTCGCTCTGAAATGAGGATAATTATCTCAATTTGGTCTACACTGCGTGTGTCAAATTGTAATCGTTCAGGCCCCCGTGGGGTCCACGCGTAAAAAACAAGAGTGAGGGGCTTTATCATGAAAATATTTCGTTCCGCTGCTGTAGCGTTAACGTGCTGCATTGCCCTGATTGCGAATGCACAGGAATCCGATATGGTGCTCGAAGAGGTCGTGGTCATGGCGACCAAGAGAGAGCAGACCCTGCAGGAAGTCTCGGTCGCCGTGTCGGTCGTATCTGCAGACACCATTGAAAAATCACAAATTAATGACATCATCGACCTGCAAACCGCGGTACCTTCCCTGCGCGTGACCCAATTACAGAGCAGTGGTCAAACCAACTTCCTGATCCGTGGCTTTGGAAATGGAGCGAACAACCCGGGAATTGAGCCCTCGGTAGGTGTGTTTATTGATGGCGTGTATCGCTCACGCTCTGCCAGCGCCATTGCTGATTTGCCCAATATCGAAC
The DNA here is from genome assembly GCA_964225175.1 of Candidatus Nitrosopumilus sp. Lineage (GTDB taxonomy): Bacteria > Pseudomonadota > Gammaproteobacteria > Xanthomonadales > SZUA-36 > WTJD01. The sequence continues at coordinate 10,174 of CAXQNK010000016.1, forward strand.
GAATAGAGGTATTGAGGGGTCCGCAAAGCACGCTCTTCGGCAAAAATGCTTCTGCCGGCGTGATCAATATCGTGACCGCTGCACCCAATATGGACGAATTTGGCGGCAGCGCCAGTGTCACATTCGGTAACTATAACGAGATCATCGCCAAGGCTGATATCAGCGGGCCTCTTGGAGATCGGGTTGCCTTCAGCCTGTCGGGGAATACCAACAACCGGGACGGTTATTTTGAAAATTTACAAACGGGCAACAGCATCAATGAGAGGGATCGATGGGGCGTGCGCGGGCAATTGCTGTTTGATGCAACGGATCGACTCAGTTTCCGCCTGATTGGTGACTATGATGAAATCGATGAGCTTTGCTGCGGTGTGGCCAATTTGCAGAACGGCCCGGCTGGTGTAGCCATTGCCCTGGTGGGCGGACAGGTAGTCGCCAACGAGCCCTACGCCTATGAGAATTACCTTGACTTCGATCCCACCAACAAGATTGAGAACAAAGGTATCTCTCTGCAAGCGGATTTCGAGTTTGACTCGGGCATGGAATTCACATCCATCACCGCTTGGCGAGATCAGTCACGAGTGGATGACGCCGATGTTGACTTTACCGGTGCAAAGCTCGTAGAGAGAAATATCGGCTCAACTAACCTGGATACATTTACCCAGGAGTTCAGGCTAAGCCATTCGACGGATTCCGTGGACTGGCTGCTGGGTGCGTATTATTTCGACGAGGAGGTCAGCTACGACAACGAACTTTATTACGACGTGGCATTCCGACCCTATGCGGACATTTTGTCCGGTGGCTGCACCCAGTTCGGCTGCAACGTGACAGGACTTGAGTTTTTACTCAAGTCACTCGGTCTCATTCCACCAGAAGTCAGCTTCTTTGGCGCAGGTCAGGGCGGCGCTGAAATGTCCACACAGACTGATGAAACCATATCGGTGTACGGACAGCTGGACTGGCATATTACTGATCGCCTCACCCTGACGGGAGGTCTGAATTACACGACGGTTGATAAGGATGCCGCGGTGAGCCAGGTCAATACGGATGTATTTTCCAGCCTGGACTTTGTGCAGATTGGCGGCGGTTTGATTTACTTCCAGTTGCTCCAAGCCGGCTTTCCGCCCCAACAGGCGGCAGCGATTGCCGCTTCATTAAGCCAGGGTCCCTGCTCAGCGCAGACAGGTCCACAATGTAATCAGTTGCTCGGCTTCCAGGCACTTCAGTTCCTGCCGCCATTCTTGAATTACCCCAATTCAGTCGAACCGGGGGTATCGAGTGATGACAAAACCACTTGGACACTGCGTGCGGCTTTTGAATTAACTGACAACATCAACGTGTATCTCGGAGCAGCTACAGGCTTCAAGGCAACGTCCTGGAACCTGAGCCGTGATTCCCGGCCGTTCGCCAGCGATCTGGGCGCCATCTACGCGGCCGGGTTGGCTGTGCCCAACTTGACGGCTGGAACACGCTACGCGGGCCCGGAAGAAGCTACCGTTTACGAGCTTGGTTTTAAAGGCGGTTGGGACAGGACGTCTCTGTACCTGACCCTGTTTGAACAGGAAATTGAGGGCTTCCAGTCCAACATCTTCACCGGCACGGGCTTCGTGCTCGCCAATGCCGGTAAGCAGTCCACCTCAGGCGTGGAGGTCGAAGCCAACTGGTTGGCGACCGACCGCCTGGACCTGTCGTTTGCAGGCACATGGCTCAATCCCAAGTACGATTCCTTCGTCGGTGGCTCTGGCGTGGGCGGCCCGGAGGATTTGAGCGGGCGACGCCCAGCGGGCATTCCGAGGTTTGCGATGAACGCCTCGGCAACGTTTAACTTCAATATGGGCTCCATTGATGCGTTCATTCGCGGCGAATACGTGCACGAGAGTGATGTTCAGGTCGTGGATAATGTCTCAGCTGATCTTGCTTCCCGGGAAGTCAACATGGTCAATGCCAGCTTTGGGATGGCCTTCAGCAACGGTCTGGAGGCGATGATCTGGGGCCGTAATCTGAGTGATGATAACTACCTGCTGTCCGCGTTTCCGGCAGTCGCGCAGGCCGGAAGTTACTCCGGATACCCGAGTCAACCGAGAACCTACGGGATTACGCTCACGGCAAGGTTCTGATCTTTCGGGTGCGGATGACCGCGTTGGTGACCGCCGTGGCGGTCCCCGCGGCGCTGTTCGCGATTAAACCCCCGGCTCTGCAGTATCATCCCGGGTCATCCAGGACCACCGCGAATTTCGAAGCCGGTTTTTCCGACTTGGAACGGCGTGATGACCGGCTGATGGGTATTATTCCCGGCACGGAGAAACGCATTCGCTGGTACTCGGGGGATGTCAATTCACGCACGACGTGGTCGGTCGTCTATCTGCACGGGTTTTCCGCCACGCGGCAGGAAATCGCTCCCGTGGGAGAAATGATCGCCGATCAACTGGGCGCCAACCTGTTTGAAACTCGACTCGCGGGTCATGGGCGGGTGCGCTCCCCATTGGTTGGGGTACGCGCCGAGGATTGGCTTGATGACGGCGTTGAGGCCTTGACGGTGGGCACCGCGATCGGTCAGCAGATCGTCTTGATCGGCACTTCGACAGGCGCCACTTTGGCATTGGCATTGGCCAAGTTGCCTGGATTCCAGGAAGTGGCTGACATAATTCTTATTTCCCCCAACTTCGCGCCGAGAGACCCGGCCGCAGAGTTCTTGACCTGGCCGGGCGGCCCCCAACTGGCTTACATGATCAAAGGGGATACGCAGAGTTGGACGCCTGCCAATGAATTACAGGGGCGTTTCTGGTCGACCAGCTACCCGATGGCGGCGGTTGTCGAGATGATGCGACTGGTCAAGTTTGCCCGCGCTGGGCTACCGTTGTTGTTGGATGCCTCGGTGATGGTCATTTATTCGCCCGCCGATACCGTGATTGACGTAGACCAAATCCTGAGTGCCTTCCCGCTCTTGAGTGCGCCGAGAAAGAGGTTGTTGGCTGTGGAGACTTCTGGAGACCGGAGCAACCACGTGTTGGCCGGAGATATTCTTGCCCCGGAGAATAATCAGTTGCTGGCCAATGCAATTGTTGAATTTGTTCTCGAGGAGCAGACTGCTCCAAGGCATCCGGACCAGAAAGGCGGGGGTTAGTCCGCGGGCGCCTGGCGCGACAGACTGCGGGCTGTCCGTGGCTTTCTGTGGGCTGTTTATCGACCCGTATCAGGCTGCATGGGGAGGAACTTTGCCAGTGTCTCGAGCAGCTGGTCTTTCGTGATGGGTTTGGTGAGATGGGCATCGCAGCCTGCCTCTAAACTGGCGTCCACGTCTTGCTGATACGCATTCGCGGTCAATGCAATGATCGGAATCCTGTCGAGGGCATGCTGCCTCTCATGCTCTCGAATCAGTTTTGTCGCCGACAGCCCGTCGAGATTAGGCATATGAATATCCATCAGCACGGCTTCGAACCCTCCCTGTTTAATGCGGTCAACTGCCGTTGCGCCATCCTGCACGCAATGCAGTTCTATGCCTGATGATTCGAGGAATCCTGTCATCACCAATTGGTTAGCCTCTGAGTCCTCAGCCAGCAACACCCTGGCATTGGAGGCTTCCAATTTGTGGGCTACGGTCAAGATGCCGGGACGATGAGTCAGATAGTCGCTGGCCGCCGGCGATGTTTCCCTGAGTTTCAGCTGTGGTTTGAATACACTGCCCCGTTCTGAGCTGTCAGTCCGCTTGGTGCGGTGCCAAACCTGGCGCCGCTCGATCGTTTCAGAAGGAATTCCATCACCGGCAGGGATGCGAGTCCTGGAAGCATGAACACCATCCAGTCGACCCAGCTCGAATGACCCCAGACAAGAAATGAGACGCTGAGGGCGATTGCTGCAGCACTCAGCGCGGCAGGCAAACATCGCAAAGCGAGTATGACGATCAGCGGGATCATGTGCAGAATCAGGTACAACAAGCCCGGGGAGACGGGAGGGCCAGCGGCCAGCAGGGTAGCGCACGCAGTCAGAACAGACCAGACTTTCTTTTCGCACTCAAATTTCATGCGCGTGCGAGTCGCTCCGAACTGTTTGGCTGATGTGGCTTCTGATGGTCGGTATCGCAAGTCTACCAGACCAGTTACCTGGGGCTCGGGAATTGAAAAACTCCGGCCATGTGCTCTTGATTTTGCTTCCCCTGGGGCCGCGGGCAGAGATATGCTGATCATTCTTCGCCGGGAACAGGAATTAATGCCCCGACCACCGCTCATCGAAATTGACAACGCGACCGTGTGGCGAGGTGGAACCCGCGTATTTCACCGACTGTCACTTTCCATCGGTCAGGGGGAAAACGTTGCCATACTAGGCCCGAACGGGTCTGGAAAAACCACGCTGCTCAAATTGATTAACCGTGAACTCTACCCGGTGGTGCAGGAGAATTCGGTGGTCAGGGTCATGGGGCGCAGACAATGGAATGTCTGGGATTTGCGGGGGCAAATTGGCTGGGTGTCGTCGGACCTCCAGGCTGATTTTCTGTCGGGAGTGACCGTTCAGGAAGCCATTGCGTCAGGCTATTTTCAAAGCATGGGTGTGGACTCCAGGCGGCTGGCCAGCCTGTCGGAGGATCAGAAATTTCGCGTGTCCGAACTTGCGAAAGCTCTTGATCTCGAAGGGCTTGCAATGCGGAACTACGGGACACTGTCCACGGGCCAGCAGCGCCGGGCGCTGTTGGCGAGGGCTCTCATTCATGAACCGGGAACGCTGATTCTTGATGAACCTACAGTCGGGCTGGATATGGCGGCCAGTTTCAATTTCCTAAGTCGACTGCAACGGCTGGCGAGCCAGGGCTGCAGCATCGTGATGGTCACCCATCATCTCAACGAGATACCCCCGGAGATCGAGCGGGTGATCATTTTAAAACATGGTCGGGTGGCCCTAGACGGCGAGAAGAGCAAAGTGCTGACCGGCGAAATCCTCAGTGAAATTTACGAAATGTCCATCGATGTCGTAGAAGTGAAAGGAAAGTTCCTTGCGCATCAACCCTAGTTCGATTATGAAATGCCCCGAAGCACCGTGACGGCTGCGTTCATTTGCTATCATCGGCGCGGCACCATCGGTTGTAGAGGCGCTGAAAACTGCTGGATGCCTGTGCCATTCGGCAAAGATTGTGGAGAGAATCGTGGACAAAGACATTAACAAGATCAGTGCTCGCATTACCCAGCCGCGGAGTCAGGGGGCTTCCCAGGCCATGCTCTATGGAACGGGTATGACTCGCGAGGACATGAACAAGGCGCAGGTAGGTATTGCCTCGATCTGGTGGGAGGGTAATACCTGCAATATGCATCTGAATGATATTGCTTCCAGGGTCAAGCAGGGGGTTGCCGCTGCAGATCTCATTGGCTTGCGATTCAATGCGGTCGGTGTCAGCGACGGCATCTCGATGGGCACCGAGGGGATGAGTTATTCACTGCAATCCAGGGACCTGATTGCTGACAGCGTTGAAACGGTTGTTGCCGCGCAATGGTATGACGGATTGATCACCGTTGCAGGCTGCGACAAGAATATGCCCGGTTGTGTGATCGGAATGGCGCGGCTCAATCGTCCTTCGCTCATGATTTATGGGGGCACCATCAGGGGCGGCAGATCACAGGGACAGGTCGTGGATATTATTTCGGCCTTCCAGAGTTACGGAGAGTACATCGCAGGCACGATTGACGATGAAACCCGGCTCGATATCGTTCAGCATGCCTGCCCCGGGGCTGGCGCTTGTGGCGGCATGTACACGGCCAACACCATGGCCAGCGCCATCGAGGCGATGGGAATGTCCCTGCCTTACAGTGCGTCCACGCCGGCAACCGATCCCGGGAAACTAGAGGAATGCCAGCGCGCGGGGCCAGCCATCCGGCGATTGCTTGAGGAAGACATCCGCCCAAGCGACATCATGACCCGTGCCGCATTCGAGAACGCCATGGTCATGGTTTCCGCGCTCGGCGGCTCGACCAATGCGGTTTTGCATCTGATCGCGATGGCAAGAGCCATCGACGTCGATCTGGGTATCGATGATTTTCAGTCGGTCAGTGATCGAATCCCATTCCTTGCAGACATGAAGCCGAGCGGAAAGTACGTGATGGAAGATCTTCACCGGGTGGGCGGTGTTCCGGCAGTCATGAAATTTCTACTGCAGGCCGGTTTGCTGGACGGCGATGTGATGACGGTGACGGGTCACACGATCGCTGAAAATCTTGCTCAAGTGGCGCCGGTGGGTCCCGAGCAGGATGTGATCTCGCCACTGGATCAGCCCATCAAGGCAACCGGTCATATTCGAATACTGAAGGGCTCACTCGCGCCCGGCGGCTCCGTAGCGAAAATTACCGGTAAGGAAGGTGTTCGCTTCCGTGGTCCGGCGCGGGTGTTCGATTCGGAAGAAGACATGCTGAGCGCACTGGAAGAAAAGAAGATTCAAAAGGGCGATGTCATCGTGATTCGTTTTGAAGGACCAAAGGGTGGGCCCGGAATGCCGGAAATGCTCACGCCCACATCCGCCGTGATGGGGGCGGGCCTGGGCTCAGACGTGGCCATGATCACGGACGGGCGATTTTCAGGAGGCTCACACGGCTTCATTATCGGCCATGTGGTTCCGGAAGCTCAGGAGGGTGGCCCCATTGCCCTGGTTGAGGACGGAGACGTCATCTCGATTGACGCGGAGACCAACACTCTGGACCTGGAGGTGGATGCAGAAGTCCTGAAAAGTCGCAGGGCCGAATGGAGCATGCCGCCATACAAGGCGCGAAGGGGTACGTTGTTTAAATATATCAAGGTGGTAAGTGACGCCAGCCGGGGCTGTGTAACCGACGAGTAGCTCTCTCCTCAGTCCTCGATCATGTCGTATGCGCGCTGCAGACGATTGGTCAACACGGTCATGACATGCAGCGAAAATTCCGGAACGTGCTTTAGGAGTGACGAAAAGCTCTTCTGATCGATTTTAACCAGTTTGCAATCGGTCAGTGTGGAAATGGATGCGCTCCGTTTATCAGAATTGATCAGTGCCATTTCACCGATGATCTGTCCCGGGCCGGCGCGATCAAGCTCTTTATCATTCAGGGAGATCAAAAGCTCACCCTCGAGGACCACGTACATGCAGTCGCCCGCCTGTCCCTCAGAGAGAATAACCTCCCCCGCGGGAACGTTTTGGACATCATCTGCATCAGAAAAGATATCCAGTAAGTCCATATTCTGCTCCTCCCATTACCAAGAAAGAACTGGGTGTCACAATTTCAGACCAATTATCGCGCGTCTGCCAACCCGGTTTCCCCGTTGTATGCTGAAGAGTAAACGCCCTTCAGACGCGATGCTTTGTCGATGGGTACAGGCTGTGAAACCATGAGCCCATTGTACGCTACTCGTCTCGTTGTTTGCGCAATGATCATAATGAAGTCCCCGTGACCAATGATTCCCGGGCTGTTAGCTTCAACTTGTGATCAATTATCGGTATCCTGACACGCTGAGACGCCACCCATTTCAAACCAGTTGCGGCAAGGAGATCGAAACGGCTCGAATTGGCAGGATCAGTTACGAGAATCAGCCGCCCAACCGTCCAGTAGTCAAGCGGAGAATGCAGATGCGGATCGGAGTACCGAGGGAGATATATGCAGGGGAGAAGCGCGTAGCGACGACCCCCGAGGTCGCCACCCAGTTGATGAAATTGGGCTATGACGTTGTTGTAGAGGCTGGTGCCGGAGAGGCAGCAGACTATCCTGACGCACTGTACTCAGAGGCGGGTTGCGAGGTGGTTGCTACTGCTGATGAAATCTGGAGAACCAGTGATATCGTACTCAAGGTTCGGGGTCCGGAATCACTGGAGACGGAATGTTTGAGGCAGGACCAGGTGCTGATTAGTTTCCTGTGGCCTGCCCAGCAGCCCGAGTTGCTGGCGGACTTGACAGCGCGTGGTGTCACCGCCCTTGCCATGGACAGTGTTCCGCGGATTTCCAGGGCGCAGAAACTCGATGCCCTGAGTTCGATGGCCAATATTGCCGGATACCGCGCCGTGGTCGAGGCGGCTCAGCATTTTGGTCGTTTCTTTACCGGGCAAATTACTGCAGCCGGTAAGGTTCCTCCTGCCAAGGTACTTGTCATCGGTGCGGGTGTTGCGGGCTTGGCGGCAATTGGCGCTGCCAGCGGTATGGGCGCCATCGTCCGCTCTTTCGACACCCGGCCTGAGGTCAAGGAGCAAGTTGAAAGCATGGGTGCCGAATTCCTGATGATGGATTTCGAAGATGAGGACGGCTCGGGCGAGGGCGGTTACGCCAAGGTGATGAGTGATGAGTTCATTGCTGCCGAAATGGCACTGTTTGCCGAACAAGCCAGGGAAGTCGACATCATTATCACCACGGCTCTGATACCAGGAAAACCTGCCCCGAAATTGATCACCGAGGAGATGGTCGCTGCCATGAGAGAAGGCAGCGTCATAGTCGACCTCGCGGCAGAGCAGGGTGGCAACTGCGAGTTGACTGTGCCCGGCGAGGTCGCCGTGAAACATGGGGTCACCCTGATTGGCTATATGGATTTACCCAGCCGGCTTGCGGCGCAGTCCAGCCAGCTTTATGCCACCAACTTGAGGCATCTTCTGACGGACATGACCCCTGAAAAGGACGGGCAAATCGCTGTGGATATGGAGGACGAGGTCATCCGTGGCGCGACCGTATGCATCGCGGGCGAGACGACCTGGCCCCCGCCGGCACCTAAATTGTCAGCGGCACCCCCCAAGAAGGAACCGCCCGCCGAGGTGGTTATTCCAGATGCTGCGAGTAAGCCGTCCATGTTTGGGCCAATCGTGGCCATGATTCTGGGCGGCCTGGCGTTGCTGGGTCTCGGGGCGGTTGCGCCGGAATCGTTCATGCAGCACTTCACCGTGTTCGTGCTGGCGTGTTTTGTCGGCTACATGGTGATCTGGAACGTGACACCAGCGCTGCATACGCCCCTGATGAGCGTGACCAATGCGATTTCGAGCATCATCGTGATCGGGGCGCTGTTGCAAATCAGCTCTGAGGTTGAGTTGATCAAGTGGGTCGCCGCTGGCACCGTGCTGATCACGGCGGTCAATATAGTCGGTGGCTTCGCTGTTACCCGCCGCATGCTTGAAATGTTCCGGAAGTAGGGAGATGGAGATGAATACTGGAATTCTGACTGTTTCGTACATCCTGTCGACCATACTCTTCATACTGGCGCTTGGCGGCCTGTCCAACCAGGAAACAGCCCGACGGGGCAATTGGTATGGCATCATCGGCATGTCTATCGCGCTCTTGGTCACGATTGTGTTCAAGGTTAACCAAGCCTACCCCGTCCTGATCGGTGCACTGCTACTGGGTGGCTCCATCGGCTTGATCGCCGCGCGGCGGGTGCAGATGACCCAGATGCCGGAACTGGTGGCAATTTTGCATAGTCTCGTTGGCCTCGCGGCGGTCGCGGTGGGTTTCGCCAGCTTCATGGACCCAACCCGGTTGTCACATTATGTTGGCATCGAACTGACCATCCACGACGTTGAGACCTATCTGGGTATCCTGATCGGTGCCGTGACGTTTTCAGGTTCCGTCATTGCGTTCGGCAAATTATCCGGCCGGATTGGTGGTAAGCCACTCTTGTTACCCGGGCGCCATTGGTTAAACCTGATTTTGCTCCTGGTCGTGGTGTATTACGGTGCCGCTTTTGTTGAGCAATCCGCAGCCGGGGACGGTACGCTGCCCTTGGTGGTGATGACCGCCATTGCCCTGTTTTTCGGTGTGCACATGGTCATGGCCATCGGCGGTGCCGATATGCCCGTTGTGGTGTCGATGCTCAACAGCTACTCGGGCTGGGCGGCCTCCGCGACCGGATTCATGCTGGGTAACGATTTGTTGATCGTGACGGGCGCGTTGGTAGGCTCGAGCGGTGCCATCCTGAGCTACATCATGTGCCGGGCCATGAACCGCAAGTTCCTGGCAGTCATCGCTGGTGGTTTCGGAACCGGTGAGGGCGGCACATCATCCACCGTGGGGGAGGATCAGGGTGAAGTCGTACCCGTGAGCACCGAGGAGACGGCCGGTCTGCTGGAATCAGCCAAGGAAGTCATGATTATTCCGGGTTATGGAATGGCTGTTGCCCAAGCGCAACATGTGGTTCACGAGATTACCCAGACTCTGCGCCAGAAAGGAGTCAACGTCCGCTTCGGTATACACCCCGTGGCAGGACGTATGCCCGGTCACATGAATGTGCTGCTCGCAGAGGCCAGAGTGCCATACGACATAGTCTATGAGATGGATGAAATCAATGAAGACTTCCCTGAGATTGATGTCTCGGTCGTGATCGGCGCCAATGATATCGTCAATCCCTCGGCGCTGGAGGAACCGGATGGACCCATCGGTGGGATGCCGGTGCTGGAGTGCTGGAAAGGGAAGATAACCATCGTGCTCAAGCGGTCGATGGCTACGGGATACGCAGGCGTGCAGAACCCGCTGTTTTTCAAAGAGAACACGCGTATGCTTTTTGGTGACGCGAAAGACACGCTGGAGGCGGTCTACAAGGCCCTGTAAGCGGTTTTCGAGAGTAAGAAAAGCCACGTCGTTCCCGGACTGCTTCGCAATCGATTTCCATGGCTTACTGGCGGTTGGCGCAGCAGACCATCGAGTGGGAGATATTGAGCCGGTCCCCGGCTGGCCGATTGTTCGCGACTCACCCGATGAGGTCACCGCGCAGAGCGATGCAAGCGGGTTCTCCTGTTACCGTGAAATTTGCCTGGGCTGACTCGGGTCCAGGGCCTGAAACCGCCCGTGGAGAGGGTATTGCAAAGGTGTTAAGGTGTTGGGCCACATGAGGAGAAATTGGGAACTCACCATGACCCAACCGACAATCACGACTCCCCCGCATCTTTGGATTATTGGGATACTTTCGCTTTTGTGGCACGCAGCGGGCGCTTTTGATTATTCTGCCACGCAATGGCGACTCGATGGCTATCTCAGCCAGTATACGCCGGCCCAGATGGAATATTTCGAGGCCTTTCCCAGTTGGGCGGTAGGTACTTGGGCGCTGGCGGTCTGGTCATCCTTGCTTGGTTCATTGGCCTTACTGATGCGCAAGGCTTGGGCAGTGCATTTGTTCGTTCTCCAACTGGTCGGGCTGGCGCTCACCACGGTTTATAATTTTGTTCTCACCGATGCTGCGGCGGTGATGGGCGGCGGGGCGCTGGTGTTCTCGTCGCTGATCTGGCTCATTGCAATTTCAATGTTGTTCTACGCGTATAAAATGATGAAACGTGGCGTCTTGAGCTAGCGTCACGACATTTACCCATTACAGGCTGCTGGCATCTCGAGAGGCAAACCAAAGCCATTCGAGGTAGGCGTACGCGCTGCGGGCATGTCTGAGCATGCGCCAATCCTGTGCCGCAGGATCACGCCGGAGGTACTCAGACAGCAGCAGGCCTTCGCGCTCTTCGTCATAGAGATTGCCATGGCAGACCACGGCCAAGTCAAACCAACGGCTGCCCATGGCGGCGTACTCCCAGTCAATGACCCAGAGTTGCCCCTGGTTATGGATCAGGTTTGCTGCCAGAAGATCGTTATGACACAGCACGCGAGGTTCGTCGGCAGATTGCAATTTTTGTGCGCCGATCAGCGCAGCACGTGCCGATATCGTTCCGGGTGGCTTTAGGTCCGTCGAGCCGGCGACCCGTAATAGTCGCTGGTAGTGCACAATTCGATCGCTCAGCGACACCTTTTGTGTGATGGCGGGAAGTGCGTGAATTTTTCGCAGCAATCGTGCCAACTCGTCGATCCGGGCCCGGGGCGCTTCTTTTTGCTCGAGATAATCGCACACGATGCAGCCCAGTTCACTGTCGGCAAAACGTAATTTCGGCGCGATACGATGGATCGCAGCAGCCTGCAGAGCCTGAATTTCCGCCTGTGGATCGAGCGCAGTTTGGTGGTGGGGGCTACGGTTAATTCGAATGACGTAATGATGGGAATTTGCCACCAGCACACTGTAATTATTGCTTCCTGAGCCTAAAATCTGCAGTGGCTTTGGGCAGGTAGCCGCTGGATTGATGTCGATCCAATCCTTAAAACGGGCGAGCGTTTTCTGAAGTTTCAGGCGGACGGCTTGCGGTAACTTTTGTTCCATCGTTGGTATCCGAACAAGGCCAGGACGAAATAAACAGTGTAGAGCCCCGCGGTCAATGGTAAATCGTTACCCACGTAAAGGAGGATGGCTGCGAAGTTGACGACCAGCCAGTACAACCAGTTCTCAAGAATTTTTTGTGCCGCCATCCAGGTGGTTACCACGCCACCCCAGGTGGTTAACGCATCGAGGTAAGGCCATTGACTGGTGGTCTGTCGAGTAAGCAGATAGCCATTGAGCAATCCAAGGCTGATGATCAATGCCATCGCGATAAGGTGACGTGACCACGGCCAGGTCCGGATCGGCGCTTGTCCGCCGCTGTCTGAACCCCGGCGCCAGTGCCACCATCCGTAAACGGCCACCCCCACATAGTAAACCTGCAGCGAGGACTGCATGTAGAGCCCGGCGTTCCAGAAAAGAATTGCAAAAATCAGGGTGCTCACGCCGCCGAAAAGCCAGCACCATGGGTTTTCCCTGACGGCCCGCACGAGGACTCCCACGCCGGTCAAGACGGCTACGATTTCCCATGGCGTCGTACTCATCATGAACTCAGAGGTTGACTCTAAGGCTCACGCCGATTTGACGCGGATCGCCGAATTGAAAATAGGGCTCGAGGGCATATTCCTTGCGCGGGTCATTGCCGAAGCTGCCAAAGCCACGGACATAATAATCGGTGTCACCGAGATTGCGGACCCACAGCGCCGCCGCCCAGCGGTCTTGGGTATAGCCCAACCTGAGATGAAGCAATGAATAAGCCGTGGAGCGTGTTTCGTGACGGTCTGAAAAATAAAAGTCGTCTTTTCCTTCGAGTTCTGCGTGGAAAGACCAACCATGGCCCAGGGTGAAATGCGCACCGGCAGCATATTGATAATGCGGAGCATGTGCCTGATCCCTGCCCTTGAGGTCGACGCCGTCTGCGTTGACGTACCGTTCGAATTCCGCCTCGAGCAGTCCAAGACTGCCGAACAGTCGCAGACGATTGGTCACCTGCCAGTCCACTTCCCACTCAAGACCAAGATTGATCCCGGATGCCGCATTCCCCGTATAGTCAATGAAGGCGGTGCTGCCATCCTCGCGGGGGATGACCAATGACCCCTTGACCTGCTGATCCCTGCGTTGCATGAAAAAGAACGCCACACGGGTGGTCAAGGATCCTTCAAGCAGCCGGGCCTTGTGGCCTGCCTCGTAGTTCAGTAGCAGCTCCTCGTCGTAGAACGCGAGCGAACTGTCAGCGCCGGGCAGTCCGCCCAGGTCCGGTGCGGAGAGAATGCCGGCATTGACGCCATTGGCCCGGTAGCCGCGGGAAATGCTGGCATAGAGCAAATGATCATGGGCCGTGGTGTACTCGAGCGCCACTTTCCCGCCCCACAGGGTCTTGGATGGCCCGCTTTCGACCCCGTTGACGTCCTGGTAGTCACTCGAGCGTCTGGCCACGCGCAAACCCGCGGCCAGGGTCAAGGGCGGTCTCAGGTGGACATCCATCTGCCCAAACAGCGCGATGGTGCTGGCCCCATAGTCACTCCTGAAATCCTGGCTCAGATAGGTGTAGCGTCGCTGCAGTGATTCGTCGTCCTTGAGCTGGTAAGCGCCGACGACCCAATCGGCCGGAACCTCATCGAGCAGCAGTGGCCGGGAGGAGACCAGGCGGGCTTGGGCGCTGTGGCTGTCCCGTTGTCTGAGGTACTGATCAAAGGATGAGTATTCCCAGCCCGGAGCTATTCCAACAAAACTCCAGTCTTCGTCATAGCTGTATTCAGTGTCGCTGCTTGCTGCACTAAGCAGAACTTCCAGGGCGGCGGAGCCTAGCTCGCGTTGCCACTTGATTGCCCCCGCGGACAGATCAATGGTGTCTCGCCCAGGCTGATCCGATAGCGTGGTTCTCGTATTATCGAGGGAGAAGGCGTCATAGCCGTTGTCTACCGTGGCGCGGAACAGCGTAAGATCCAGCCGATCGCGTTCGCCCAGCCACCGCAAACGCCCCCTGGTCATGCGCTCGTCCCGGCCGTTGGTGCTCTGGCTGTCGAGGTATGCGTTGTTGATGAATCCGTCGCTGCGATTGCGGTTTGTGGCCAATCGGAACGCCCATCGCTCCGAGATTGGGCCAGTCATCATCGCGCCGAGGGATTGTGTTGTGTAATCTCCCGCGGAGGCATTGATGGAGGCCCGGAACGTTTCCTCCGGGGCTGCGGACCGAATATTGATCAGTCCGGCCAGGGCGTTGGCGCCGTGGAGCGTGCCCTGCGGGCCGCGAAGTACTTCGACCTGCTCAACGTCAAACAGTCCGCCAGCGGTTCCAAGGCCGCTCAAGTCGATGTCATCGATCAACAGGCCGACTGATGGATTGAGTGGTTCAACGAACTGGCTGCGCTCGCCGATGCCGCGAATCTGGTAAAAGCGGGCCCGTGAAGTACCTGCTGAGAAGTTGACGTTGGGCATGAGAGCCAGAATGTTTTCAAGGTGACGCGCTTCTCGCAGTTCAATGGTCTCATCATCGACGATGCTTGTGCTGTTGGCCTGCCTCAGCAGTGCCACCTCCCTCAGTTCGGCCGTGACGGTCACCTCCTCGAGGTCGCCAGCGTACAGCGACCATGAAGCGGCTGGCAGCAGCAGGAGCAGTCGGATTGCGATGAGCAATTTCGGCATATGGCTCTCCGTGCGGGGGGAGGAGGCCGTTGATGCAAGCTCACCATTCCTACGCCAGCACGATCTGGGTCAGGTTCAAAGGGTTCGCTCGAACGAGCGTCTCAGGCTTTGGCCACCCCTTGGTTAGCAGGCAGTATAGTTGTCGCGACGCCGGCCGACAAATACCGCTTGGATCAGTGCGGATTTCAGCTTCTCCGGTTCTTGCGGCCTGGCTTTTTTCTTGAGCCATGCCTGGCAAGGACTTGCCTGGATTCTTCGCGCGCCTCGATTGTTTTTCGGATGCTGCTGACTCGCCGCCTCGCCTCCCGGCTGGCCTGTGCATGGTCAACGATCGGATTTGAGTAATGACCGCCCGGTCGCAGACCGGCAGCAGACAGCTCAGTTGGTGAGAGAGTTTCGGGGCGCGCCAGGGCATTTCCTGTCAACGCCGAGAGTTCCGGGCACCAGCGGTGAATAAAATGGCCTTCGGGGTCATGGTCGAGCACCTGCTTGGCAGGAGAATAAATGCGGAGCGTATTAATGCCTGTCGTTCCCGATTGCATCTGGAATTGGTTGTAATGAATCCCGGGTTCGTAGTCCAGAAATTGCCGGGCCAGCCAGGGAGCCGTTCGCCGCCAGTCCAGCCAGAGATCGTAGCTTGCGAAGCTGACCAGCATCGCGCGCATGCGGAAATTGATCCACTTCCTCTCTCTCAATGCGCGCATGCACGCATCGACCATGGGGACTCCTGTTCGGCCTTCCTTCCAGGCCGAAAAATGGTTCTCGTTGAATTCATCTTCTCGAAGCCCATCACAGGCGCGTTGCATGTTCTCGAATTCGATCGAAGGCTGATCCTCGAGCTTCTGGATGAAATGACAATGCCAGCGCAGTCTTTTACCAAAAGCAGCCAGGGACTTCAGCCAGTGAGGCGGGCGATCAGCCTGTTCACGCAATGCCTCACTGCGCTCCTGTGTCGCCTGCAGCACGGTTCGCATCGAAATATTTCCCCAGGCCAGGTAGGGACTGATTCGAGCGCAGGCCCGCCCCGCGGTCACCGGGCTGGACATTTCGGTGGCGTAATTCTGTCCTCGTTGATAGAGGAATGACTCCAATGTTTCTCTCGCAACAGCCTCACCACCCCGCTGTATGGGCGATGAGGATGGCTGCTCGGGTTCGGGCAAACACCGCTCCACCGCAAACCGGGTGTCGGGGGATCTGAAGCCCGAGGGGACGGGCGTGACCGGTTCCTGCATTCGGGCGCGCCAGCGCGCAGACCAACCGTCCCGCTCCGCCTGCCCCCGAAAAACGCCATGCTGAGGGAACTCAATCCATTGAATGCCGCGTTCGATCACCCAGGATCGAACCGCCTTGTCACGAGTAAACGTCATGCCGTTACCCGTCTCCTGGTGGCTGAGCAATTGATCAAATGGCCAGGCCTCGTAGAGTCGATCAAGGGTGTCGACTGCCTCCCCCTCTGTATAGATCAGGCGGCCGCCAAGAGCGCTGATCTCGGTACGCAAGTGGGCGAGTGACTGGAGGATGAATTGCTCGTGGCAGGGTGCGAAATCGATCGCTGCACGGATTGAGGGCTCGGCGATATACAAGGCGATGCATTCGGATTGGCTGGCCTTTGCCAACGCCCTGTGGTCGGAAATTCTCAGGTCACGCTTGAGCCAGGCAACACTTCTCATAGGCAGCATCAAGCCTTCTCGGAGAGATATTCTTGACTCAGCTCAACGTATTTCGCCGCAGTGTAACTGAAAAAAGATCGTTCCCGGTCATTCAGGGCCCGAACCGGTCTGGCAGGCCGGCCGACATAGAGTTGCCCGCTTTTCAGCACCTTGCCGGGGGTGACCAGGCTGCCCGCGCCAATCACCACCTCGTCCTCAATCACCACTCCATCAAGCACAACGCTGGCGATGCCGATCAGTATGCGGTTGCCAAGGGTGCAGCCATGCAGGGTGACCGAGTGACCAATCGTGACCTCGTCGCCGATGATGAGTGGGTAACCGCCGGGGTTGTGCGGACCGTCATGAGTGACGTGCAGCACGGAGTTGTCCTGGACGCTGGTGCGTTTTCCGATCCGAATGCGGTGGACGTCGCCGCGTATTACCGCGCCCGGCCACGCAGAACACTGGTCACCCATGACCACATCCC
This sequence comes from Candidatus Nitrosopumilus sp., assembly GCA_964225175.1. Classification (GTDB taxonomy): domain Bacteria; phylum Pseudomonadota; class Gammaproteobacteria; order Xanthomonadales; family SZUA-36; genus WTJD01. The sequence continues at coordinate 27,052 of CAXQNK010000016.1, forward strand.
CGATAAGGCAAGCGGCGGGGTCAACGTAAACATCCTTGCCGAGACGCGGTAATTTTGAATGATATGGCCTGATACTCACTGGCAACCTCGGTGACTTGGCAGGGGTGTATTTTAGCCTTTTACGTGGCCCCTTCCATGCATTTGCGCGGAAGATTGATCGGGCTTCTTGATGCAAGTACCCATGTTTGTAATGACATCGGGACACGGCTTTCGCGAACGAGCCTACCGGCAATGGCTGAATATAGCCGGGCTGACAGCCGAATTTAAGACCAGATCCCATGAGTCACTTTGGCCGTGGTTTTCCCTGATTCGGGCACGTCCGCCTTGCTTTCCAAGAACATATTGAACCGACGCTGCGACCGACATCCAAGCACGAGGACCCTGGGTGGGTCGCACTGGTCGGGGACAGACCAATGGTTGTTCCTTTCCCGGGCTTGCCGGCTGGTTGGGAGGCAACCCGCATTCCGAGCAGAGGCCAGTCTTAGGCGTCGATGCAGTCGATTGCACTGGGCGTTGGCAGGTTTTCCGGAGGTCCGGAGCAGTGCATACACCCATCTGAAAAATCGCTAAGATAGTGTGAAAGTTCGTAGCGGAGCAAAAAGTGTAATGGAATGCTCTCGGCAACTGTGGGCATTCCGAGCAGAGTCTGCGCGACCCTCCGCGCCTGCATCACTGATTGAGAAGGTTTGGTTAGAATTCATTGAAGACATACGTCCACAACCCACTTGAAGACACCAAGGTTCCGTTCCTTCGTGGAATATTGACCCGCTCCCTGGTGCAGGCCGGACTGACTTTTGACGAGGCGTTTAGCCTTGCGACAGACGTCCGTAACTCGCTCTCTGAGACGGATCGAATTACGCCGGAGGCGCTGCGTGAGGTAGTGACCCGACAACTCCGTGACCAGCACGATCAGAGCATTGTGGAAACCTATTGCGCCCCCACGATTGCCCCTTCGCGCATCTTGATCACGGGCCGTAATGGAAGTGAAAATCATTTTTCGCGCGCGCGCCTGGAGCGGTTTCTTCAGGCCAGCGGTTTGAGAGTGGGCGATTCGGAGATGATCACCGACATGATCCATGAGTCGCTGCTGTCCAAAGGCGTCGACCGGCTCAGCACCGATGCGCTGGCGATGCTTATTTTTGCCTGCCTTAGTGAGGAAAAGAGTAGCAAGGTCGCGCGACGATTTCTGTTGTGGCTCGAATTTACGCGCAGCGAACGGCCTTTATTGTTGCTCGTGGGCGGGGCGGTGGGTTCCGGGAAGAGTACGCTGGCGACCGAATTGGCGCATCGACTCGAGATCTCCCGGGTCCAGTCGACCGACATGTTGCGCGAAGTGATGCGCACCATGATCCCGAGAAAGCTGTTACCGGTGCTGCATGTCTCCTCCTACGAAGCCTGGAACACCCTGCCGATTGACGAAGGAGAAGCCAGGACTGCAGATATGCTGGTGGCGGATGGTTTTCGTTCTCAGGCGCAATTGCTGGAAGTGTCCTGTCTTGCGGTAATGGGCAGGGCCTGTCGTGAGGGGGTTTCGCTGATTCTGGAAGGCGTTCACGCTCTGCCTGGCCTGCTGGAGCGCAACAGTTGGTCAGAGCACCCGGTGTGCGTTCACCTGACGCTGGCCGTGTTGCATACCGGGACCCTTAAAAAGCGTCTCAGGGTCCGCGGAGTTGACGCTCCGGGTCGGCGCGTGGAAGATCAGCTCGAATGCTTTGAATCCATCTGGGCCTTGCAGTCATTTCTGCTCGACGAGGCCGATCAATGCGCATCTGCCGTGATATCGAATGAAGATTTCGAGACCACGGTCAGAGAGGCAGCATTAACGATTATAAGGACCCTGGGGCACCAGTTCGAAGGCACACTCGAGAGCGCCCTTGGATCTGAAGCCGGTGAATTCGACGCCTATATCGGGAGAGAGTCATGGAGACTGCTGTTGCCCAGGCTCATCGCCAAGTGAATGCAGTCATCGTCATAATAGACGGTTTAGGCGATCTTCCCGTCGCAGGCCTGCGTCAACGCACGCCTCTCGAGGCGGCCGAGACGCCGTGTCTCGATCGCTGGGCCTCGGGAGGAGAAATTGGCTTACTCGATCCCATCGGCCCGGGTATCATCCCGCACACCCATTCCGGCGTCGGGGTGTTGATGGGAATGCACCCAAAATATTGTGATCAACTCGGCAGAGGCGTCGTGGAGGCGGCCGGTCTGGGTGTTTCCATTGGGACGGGTGACGTGGCGTTGCGCTGTAATTTCGGGACGGTTGAGTCTGTGTCTGATGCGCTTGCGGTACGTGATCGGCGAGCGGGGCGCATCGGTGTCGGGACGAAATCATTAGCCGAAGCCCTGAATCAGATTGAACTGGAGCAGGGCGTCAGACACCAATTCAGGGCCACGAGTCAGCATCGGGGAGTACTTATCCTCTCCGGGGAAGGTCTGGATCACAGGGTAACCGACACCGATCCGGGCGACCACGATTCATCCCAGTTGATCAGAATTTGCCGCCCATTGCATCCTGATGCTCAGCGCACCGCGGACTTGGTTAACTGCTTTTCGGAACGGGCTCGGGCGATTCTAAGCGGACACGAGGTGAATCGGAGTCGTGAAAGGGAAGGATTGCCAGTGGCCAACGCCATCTTGATGCGTGGCGCTGCAGGCAGTTCAGAAATTCGGGGTGAATTGTCGGATCGGAACCTGACATCCAGCCTGGTTTCAGGATGCAATACGGTCAAGGGCCTTGGGAGGCTGCTTGGCATGACGGTGCTCGAGAATTCGAGCTTCACTGCGGATCTGGAGACGGATCTGGACGCCAAGATCGATGCAGCCATCTCGGCGATGCGGGAATCGCGGATTGTGTTCGGTCATGTCAAGGGTCCGGATCTGTGCGCTCATGACTTGGACCCTGTCGGAAAACGAGATTTTTTGCAACGAATTGATATGGCTTTGCGGCCATTAACGGAGACTGGCGCGCTACTGGCAGTGGCAACAGACCACACCACAGACAGCAACTCAGGGCGGCACACTGCGGATCCTGTCCCGTGTTTGATCAGCTTGCCAGACCAACGCCACGCAAGCGCATGTTCACCCATGAATTTTGGAGAAACAGCTTGTCGAAACGGGGCGCTGCGAAGAATTACCAGTCGCCAGTTTCTTGAGTGCATTCTGCAGAAAATCTCTGTCTGATCCTTCCCCTTGTTCAACCTTGAGAGTGCCCGCTGCATCACGGGTCAGGCTGTAATACAACTGTCACATTTGACGTGTACCTTGGGCGCCAAGATCAATTCGGAGTAATCTAATGACTCGATCCAGCGCAGTTCAGACGATCACAATTTCCTTGCTCGGACTGCTCCTGGCAGCCTGTGGTGGCGGAGAAAGACGCCAAGTCATTCAGAACAAGGGTTCTGATACACTGGTCAATGTGGCCCAGGCTTGGGCAGAAGCATACCAGGGCGTCGATCCCTCTGTTGTCGTCGCTGTGAGCGGCGGGGGCTCGGGAACGGGTATCGCGGCCCTGATCAATGGCACTGTAGATATCGCCAACGCCAGTCGCGAGATGAAATCAAAAGAGACCGATTTAGCACGGGATGCAGGTCAGGATCCGGTGGAACATATCGTGGGTTTCGATGCATTGGCGGTTTTTCTTCACGGGGATAACCCCGCCTCGGAAATGAGCATTGACCAACTCCGTGAAATTTATGGCGATGGCGGAAGCTTCACGAAATGGACGGATCTTGGCATCGAGGTGCCTGGGTGTCAGGGCCAGGAAATCGTGGTCGTCAGCCGCCAGAATAACTCTGGTACCTATGCGTACTTTCGCGATGTGGTACTCGGTAAGGGTGACTTCCGCCTGGGCACACGTGACATGCACGGCTCCAAGGACGTTGTTGATCTTGTCGAGAAAACGCCATGTGCCATTGGCTACAGCGGGTTGGCCTACGCCACTGACCACGTGCAGTTGGCGTGCATTCAAACGACAGAAGGGGAATCCTGTGTCGTACCCAGCGTTGAAACCGCCAGCGACGGGTCTTATCCCATTGCGCGCCCCTTGTTGATGTACACTAATGGTGAGCCGGAGGGCCACGTTGGCGCCTACATGAACTGGATCAAGAGTGATGCGGGCCAGTGCATCATCCTGAACAAGGGCTACGCACCCATTTCAGAGCCCGAATGTGCGTAGGCGCTGATGCCGCTGCGTTGTTACGCAGGAGCGGCGTCCCGAATGAATCAACAACATGGGCAGCCGAAAGGCTGCCCTTTTCGCAGTAGAGTACAGGCCATGGAATCTAATGTCCGGAGTCAGCCATGAGTTACCTTGAAAAACGCCTGCAAGCCGATGCCGAGGCCATCAGTGACTGCGTTTGGTCACTGGGTGCCGCGGTCGAGGCCGCGCTGAAAGATGCTAAAAGATTGCTGGTGCATCCGGATCCGGACTCCGCCTATAAGATCGTTCTGGGCGATCACGCCATCAACCGTGATTCGCGCAAATGCGATCGGATGTGTCACGCGTTCATCGCCCGGCATTTGCCCAGTGCGGGGCATTTGAGGCGGATGGCAGCCACGATCCGCGTCAACGTTGCACTTGAGCGCATGGGCGACTACGCGGTCACTATCGCGCGTGAGAGCGTTCGGTTAGGCCAGGCTCTGCCAGAAAAATTCTTACGTGACATGGATGAAGTGGCAGATGCTGCGATCACATTACTTGGAGATGCAAGGCAGGCATTTCGCGACGGAAACGCTGACGTTGCCTTGGCCACCATACGGGCGTCCCGAAAAATTCAGAGCAGAATGGACCGGATATATGATGATCTGGCCGCTGCGGATAACGACCTGGATGGCTGGACCATGCTCGTTATTTTTGTCGTATTCAGCCTCTTCAAGCGCGTGGCTGACCAAGCCAAAAATATTGCTGACCAAACCATCTACGCGGTTCAGGGAATCGACAAGATGGCCAAGCAGCACCGGGTGCTTTTCCTGGACCAAACCGACTCCGGAATGGGCCAGATGGCGGTGGCTATCGGTCGGAAGAAATTCTCCGCGGTAGCTGATTTTGCTGTCGCAACACCAGAGCGGTCTGACCTGCTCCCCAGCGAGTTGCGGGATTTTCTGATCGCCAGCGGCCTGGACACGGAAAACCTGGACACGGAATTACTGGAAACCCTCCGCTTGGACCTCTCAGACTATGGGGTCATCGTCAGTCTGGAGGGTCACTACCGCGATTACATCGGCCAGGTGCCTTTCCATACCTCAGCATTGAACTGGCCCGTGGGTAGCGAGTCGGGCGTCGAAGATCGCATGGGGCAATACCGCAGCCTGGTAGTTCATATCGAAGACCTCATGGAGCAGATCGCCGGTGAACAGCTTGAGAAGTTGCTAGATTGATGGCGACAGCGGGAGACATCAAAAACTCGACCGGGTCGTTCGATCGGCTGACTCGCGACTGGTACGTCGACAAGGCGGTCCAGTTGATTGTGTTTCTCGGCGGCATCTCCGCAATTGTTTTTATTATTGGCATTTTCGTGTTTATCTCCCGCGAGGGGTTTGGTTTTCTATTTGGTGCCTTCGACCTGAAGGAGTTCCTGTTTTCTCCTAACTGGCGGCCCACCTCCGAATCGAATCAGACCTTCGGCATTCTTGCTTTGGTTGCAGGAACGGCGAGCGTCACCGGACTGGCGATGATTGTTGCGATACCATTTTCACTGGGCGCTGCGATTTACATCGCTGAATTTGCAACGGGAAAAACCCGGGAGTTCTTAAAGATTACCGTTGAATTGCTCGCTGCCATTCCCTCTGTCGTTTGGGGATTCATCGGGCTTGCGATCATGAACCCCATTATCATCAAGACATTCAATGTGCCGGTCGGCCTGAATGTGCTTAATGCGGGCGTGATTCTTGGCTTGATGGCTGCACCCATCATGACCTCTATCGCCGAGGATGCGCTCAAGGCGGTCCCCGACCGGTACCGGGAAGCGGCGGAAGCGATGGGCGCAACCCGCTGGCAAGTGATTTACAAGGTGATCCTGCCCTCGGCAAAAAGCGGTCTGCTGGGCGCGGTTCTTCTCGGGGTCGGCAGGGGCTTCGGTGAAACCATGGCAGTCTTGATGGCAACGGGACACTCCATCAATATTCCAACAAGCGTTTTTGATTCGGTTCGTGCCTTGACCGCAACCATCGCCGCTGAATTGGGCGAAACGGCCGTTGGGTCCACGCACTACGAGGCGCTATTTACGATCGGTATTTTCCTCTTCGTGATTACGTTCTTTATCAATCTCTGTGCGGACCTGGTGGTTCGAGGCGTTCGTAAAGGGTAGATCAAGATGTTTGAAGCCAGTTCACTAAATCGAAAAAACCTGAGGAATGAACGCCTGGTAAAAGCCTCTTTGGCGACCATGACAGGGCTGCTGATCCTGCCGGTGGTGCTTATTCTGTCCATGCTGATATA
>CAXQNK010000017.1:0-35963 GCA_964225175.1 Candidatus Nitrosopumilus sp.
ATCCGTCATCATCGAGGCCCCTTCGTGAGTCGAAGCGCTTCCCTGGTGGTTCGCTATCTTGCTGGCCTGGAGCGTCAACCGGATGCGCCTGCGGTGCAAGGTCCGGAACAGGCCTTGAGCCATGAACAACTCTGGACGCGGGTCAGTGCCATGGGCAGCATGCTGCAAGCTGAATTCCCGCAGGTCGGTGCCCGCATCGCCTTGTGTGCAAAAAATCACGTCAATCACCTGTCCGCATACCTCGCGATCCTGCTGGCAGGCCATGTCTGGGTCCCGCTCAACCCGCTGAACGGCCGGGTGATCAATGAGTCAATCATCGGGCGCGTGCGACCGGACCGCATCCTGTTTGATCGTGACTGCGCCACAGACGCCGTTTCATGGCCTGGGGCCGTGTTGCTCGATGGGTATGCGGACAATGGAATATTTGAGCCGCGGACTCGGGCCGAAAGCGATGTGGCAGCCATCAAGTTTACCGGGGGCAGCACGGGTGAACCAAAAGGTGTGCTCCAGACCCACGGCAACATGGTGGCGGCAATCGAAAACCTCAACGCGTTTTATTCGTTCAGCGCGAGTGACTGCAACCTCGTGGTTGCGCCCATGACGCATGGTTCATCGCACTACCTGTTGCCGGTACTGGCTGCGGGAGGTCGCCACTATTTCCCTTCTGGCCCGGGGGCCGGCGAGGTGCTGGATGCACTGGCGGACGGTTGCACGATCGCCTTTATGCCGCCGACCCTGATTTACAAGCTTCTGCGCGAAGCAAGCAGCCCATCGCGGGATTTCAAGAGCTTACGTCACCTGACCTACAGCGCAGCAGCCATGCCGCCGGAGCGTATTGAAGCCGCACAGGCGGTGTTTGGTTCTTGTCTCTCAACACTTTACGGACTGACCGAGGCACCGTTGACCATCACTGGCCTTGGGCCGCGAGAGATGATCGATCCCGAATTGAGAGGCAGCGTCGGCAGGCCGTGTGGCAGCAGTGAAGTGGAAGTTGTCGATGGGCAAGGAGCCGTTCTGCCAGCGGGGCAGGTGGGGGAAGTCAGGGTCAAGGGACCCATCGTGATGGCAGCCTATCTTGATGATACTGAGCACACCCAACGGGCCGTCAGGTCAGGCTGGCTGCATACCGGAGATCATGGTTTCCTCGATGATGCTGGATACCTGAAGCTAGTGGGGCGCGCCAGTGAAATGATCATCAGCGGGGGCTTCAATGTGTTTCCCGCGGAAGTCGAGAACGCCCTTGCTGCAATCCCGGGAGTGATCGAAAGCTGCGTTTTCGGTGTACCGGATGAATACTGGGGTGAACGCATCGAAGCGGCTGTGGTGTTGTCCGTCGACGACGCCCTGGAGGATCACGCCATTCTCGATGCGGTCCGCGAGGCCATCGGTCCGGTTCGCACGCCGAAAAGATTGCATCGACTTGCCGCGCTGCCGCGCAATGCGGTTGGCAAGGTGGTTCGTGCTGACCTGGTCGCGCAGCTCTCGGAAACCGGACCAGCGGGGCTCAAGGGTTGAACGAGCCGGCGTATTCTGAATACAGTTGATCAACGATCTCGGCCACAGTTTCCACCTCGTGGATGGTCCCCACGCCTTGCCCAGCCGACCAAAGATCTTTCCACGCCTTGATTTGCTGCTCGGCGCCTGTCAGGTCCATGCGCTGTTTGTGTTCCAGGCGATCCGGATCGAGCCCGGCCGCCTCGATGCTGGAGCGGAGGTAATAGGCATGCGCCCCGGTAAACGCATTGGAAAGGACCAGGTCATTGAATGAAGCTTCGATGACCATGCGGCGGTAGTCATCATTAGCGCGGCTCTCCCTGGCGGTGATGAAGCGGGTGCCGAGATAGCAGAGGTCTGCGCCGAGTATTTCCGCCGCGCGAATGGCCCGACCATCACCAATGGCGCCTGCGAGGATCAGGACGCCGTCGAAAAATTCACGCACTGCCGGCACAAACGCAAATGCAGCCATGTGACCGGTGTGCCCCCCGGCACCCGCGGCGACCAGGGCGAGACCATCCGCTCCCGCGGCCGCTGCTTTTCTTGCCAGGGGCACGCTGTTGACGTCCGCGATGACAAGACCGCCGTAATCGTGCACCGCTTCAATCACGCGTGCCGGGCTGCCCAGCGCTGTGATCACCAGCGGGGGCCGATATTTCTGGAGCAGCGCCAGTTCGGCATCAAGACGTTCATAGGTGCTGTGCACGATCAGGTTCTGCGCCCAAACGGTGGTCGCGCCGCTGGCCCGGTCGAACCGAGACAGCTCGCTGGTGATGCGGTCAAGCCAGGCTTCAAAATCGTCGATACTGCGGGCGTTGGGTGCGGGGAATGATCCAATCACCCCAGCCCGGCAGGCTGCAATAACCAGTTCAGGGCCGGACACCAGGAACATTGGCGCGGCGACAGCCGGCAGTCGCAGCTGCGCCCGCAATCGGTTAAACCGGGTGCGTGCATCCATGGAACATTTACCTCGATTGGGTTGCGAAAACTGCAGAGTTGCTTTTTCAGACAGACTAGCAAATGACCCGCGCGGCAACAATCAGTCATACGCCCTGTGCCTTGAAAGCCTCCTGTATACTCGACGCGGATCAATGCCAGGGCACGCGGGGAGGCCCTGTGTGGACAAAGACCCCAGGAAGCACTTGCTGATGGCTCCGCCCCCGAATCACGCGAATGACAGCTGAACAGTGAAACCCGATACTGCAAACCATATCGATCCTGAACTGGTACTGAGCACACAGGTCGCGCAGGGACTCACGGTCATCGGCGATCACTGGTCGCTGTTGATCATTCGGGAGATGTACCTTGGCGAGCGTCGCTTCGAGCCCCTGCGCCGACGACTCGATATTGCCCGCGGCACCTTGAGCGCCCGCCTGAAGTCGCTGGTGGGCCGAGGCCTGTTGCATCGCGAGGTATATCACCAAAGGCCGGTTCGGCATGCATACCGACTGACCCCGATGGGGCTGGATCTCTACCCGGTTGTGTTGATGTTATGGCGCTGGGAACATGACTGGGGCGATGCCTCATATCTCCCCACGGTGCTCGTGCACACGGAATGCGGCCGGTCCATGCGCCCGAAGTATCGCTGTGCTCATTGCCACCAGGACGTGGAAGCGCGCGATATGGATTACACGGTGGGTCAGCAGTTCCGGAAAGCACCCGTGCCTCCTCCCAGGTATCAGCGTCGCATTCGGTCGCGCCCGGATGCGCAAGTCGGTGGCGCGGTGCTGGATTGTTTTGGGGATCGCTGGACTTCACTGGTGCTGGCGGCAGCATTTTTCGGACAGCATCGCTTCGAAGAACTCCGCGCTGCGATTGGCGCATCAACCAATATTCTTGCCGACCGTCTACGAAAACTTCAGCACATGGGAGTGATCGACCGAGTCCCTTACAGTGATCGGCCTCTCCGCCATGCCTATTACCTTTCTTCCAAGGGGCGGGCACTTTATGCTGCGACCCTGGCGATCCATGAGTGGTCTAACCGGTGGTTGATCGAGCCGGGCCAGGAACCGCTCGTGTTGAGGCATCGTCCCTGCAAGAAAAGGTTCGAGGGTGAGGTTGTCTGCAGTGACTGTGCGCAGCCACTGGCGCCGCACGCAGTGGGTTACGATCACGGCAAGGACACAGCCTGAACAGCGCGGTGGAGGGTCGCCGGCTCAGACCCGTTCGATGATCGCTGCGGTACCCAGGCCTGCGGCGCCGGAAACGGCCACGAGACCGGTTGAGAGGTCCTGGCGCTCCAGCTCGTCCAGCAACGTTCCGAGCAGGCTGCCGCCGGTTGCGCCCATAGCGTGACCCAGGGCAATCGCGCCGCCATTGACGTTAATCTGGTCTGGCTTGAACCCTGAGTCTCGAACGAATTTGACCGTCACGGCAGCGAATGACTCGTTAAATTCCACCAGGTCGATATCCGATGCCCGCATCCCCGCCGAGGCGAGGGCGGAGCGGGACGCGGCAAAGCCGCCGGTCAGTGCGAGGATTTCATCGTCTGCGGCGTTGACCACGGTTTTGATGACGGCGCGTGGCGCAAGGCCGGAGCGTTCCCCGGCGTCAGCCGCGCCAATCAGCACCAGTGAGGCACCGTCGACGATGCCCGGAGAGTTGCCGATGTGGTGCACATGGTCCAGCGAATCGAGATCGGGGAATGCGGCCCGGAATACGGCCTCATAACCGTGTTGAGCCAGCTCGACAAACAACGGTTCAAACTGCGCCAGTTTTTCAAGCGTGACATCGCCGCGGACCGACTCGTCAACCTTGAGTGGCCGACCGGACTCGCGATCTTTGACTTCTACCAGGGATTTGTCGAAGCGGCCTTCAATCTGGGCTGTTGCCGCTCGCTGCTGAGACGCCTGGGCGTAGGCGTCGCATTGCGCCCGGGATATGCCTTCCAGGCTGGCCACCAGGTCCGCCGCTAAACCCATGGGGACGAACGGCGCGGCACGAATGATTTCCGGATCCGTGTAAAAACTGGCCTTGTCACTGAGCATCGGGACGCGGGACATGGACTCCACGCCGCCGGCGAGAAACAATCGCCCCGGGTCCGCAGCGGCTTTCAGAGCGGCAATATGACAGGCATCCAGTCCGGAAGTGCAGTAGCGATTGATGCTTATTCCGGGTACGGAATTGGGCAGATTGCTCAACAGGCCTGCAACCCGCGCAATGTTGCCACCCTGCTCGCCCACCTGGGTCACGCAGCCGAGCACCAGGTCCGCGATGGTTCGGCCATCGATGCTGTTACGTTCCAGAATGGCGGTGATCAAGGCGGCCTGAAGTTCGGGGGCGGGTGTGCCACTCAGCCCTCCGCCGGGGCGGCCCTTGCCGCGTGGAGTCCGCACGGCATCAAAGACAAATACAGGCGAAGTCACGAAGATTCGGACTCGAACAGCACTACCAGTTCCCGACGCAGGACCTTGCCCATGGCGTTGCGGGGTAAGGCGTCTGTGGTCCTGATGGCCTCGGGCAGCTTGAAGGTCGCGAGCCCGGCCTCACGCAGGAAACCTGTCAGGTCTTCAAGCTCGACCGCTTTGCCGGGTTTGGGCACGACCACCGCGCCTACTCGTTCGCCCAGAATGTCATCGGGATAGCCAAGCACGGCGATTTCGGCGATATCGGGGTGACCTGCGAGCAGATTGTCGATTTCGTCTGGCGAAATGTTGTAGCCCCCGCGCAGGATGATGTCCTTGCAGCGGCCCACGAATTTGTAGAAGCGAGGTGGGGTGCCTTCACCCTCGATTTCAAAGACATCGCCGGTGCGAAAAAAACCATCTTCCCTGAACACTTCTGCGTTGGCATTGGGCGAATTCCAGTAGCCGTCAAACACCGTCGATCCCCAGATCTCGAGTTCTCCGGAGGCACCGGGTTCGGTGATCTCCTCGCCGGTTTGCAGGTCGATCAGGCGGCTTTGGATTTCAGCCGCGGTGCGGTTGCGCCAGTCGAGCCCTTTGACACCGAAACGGGGGAAAAAACGGGCGCGGTCCTCGGGGTCAGGCAGGTCATACGGGTCGGAGGCGAGACAGATGCCCTCGTTCGATCCAAAAATATTGAGGATGGGAATGCCGCGGGATTGCTGGAATTCACGCACCATCCATTCCGAGAGGGGAGCGCTGCCAGACCCAATGGCCCTCAGGCTGCTGAGGTCGATGGCATCGAGCAGCTCACTGCGTTTGAGCAACATATTGAGCACGGCCGGCGGCGCGATCGTGTAGCCGATGCCCTCGCGCTGAATCTGTTCGAGAAAAACGGCGAGGTCCAGCGGGTGGTGCAGGACCAGCTTGGATTTGCGCATCAGCCAGGGATAGAGAAAACCACCGATGGCCGCCATGTTGACCATGGGGAACGGATTCAGAATGGCCTCACCGTCCTGCATGTCCGCGACATCATGTGCCCCGCGTGCCGAGGCCATCCACATGTTGTGACTGCGCGGCACGCCCTTGGGCTGACCGGTCGTCCCCGATGTCCAGCACACGGTAAGGACATCGTTCGCCGAATGCTCCAGTTGCGCCATGTAGTCGCCGGCGGCCTCTCGGTTATCGCTGGGAGCGCCGAGCGCTAGGCGGCTGAAGCCCCCGGGCAGGTCGTTTCCAAAGCCGAGCAGTCGAGTGGGTGAGCGGAACACCGGGCCATGATCCCGGGCGTAATCTTTATCACCGAATCGTGCGATGCTGATGAACGCTGCAGGATCGAGGGTGTCTCGGGCGCCCGCGAGTTCGTGGGGTCCGTATTGCATGGCCACGGGGCTGATGATGGCCCCCAGGCGCGCAATGGCCAGGTACAGCACTACGAGCTCAGCGATATTCGGAAGCTGGACCACGAGAATATCGTCTTTCCGGATGCCTTGGGCATACAGCGCGGCGGCCAGCTGGTCCACCGACTCGTTGACCTCGGAAAAGCTCAAGCGTTGAGCGCTTTGACCATCGAGTGCCTCGCGATTGAACTGGTCCACGAGCGCGAGGCTGTCGGGTGCCTGTGCGACGGCAGCGTCGAACAGCGTCAGCAGGGTGGTATCACTCCACCAGCCCCTTTCAGTCAGGTCGTCAATCCGTTCTTGTGGTGTTGTCTGCATCGTCTTACTTGGTAAAGCGTTTAATTAAAGGCCGATCAAGGTCATTCGGACAGTCTATTCAAAGCCTGTCGGCCAAAGCAACCGGACCAGGCCTCCGGGAAGACCGTGTGCGCGTTTGAATGAATTACAATGCCCGGGTCAAAACGACCAGCGGAATACCTGGATCATGAGCGAGTTGTACCTTGTTCGTCATGCGCAGGCCTCCTTTGAAGGCGACAACTATGACGACCTGTCGAACCTGGGTTGCCATCAATCGGAGCGGCTTGGGATGTACCTGGCAACGGCGGGCATTCGCTTCCAGCATGTCTTCACGGGTGCCATGCAGCGGCACCGGCAGACACTTGAGCATGCGCTCTCGGCGCCCGGCACGATGGCGCCACGGCAGTGGCAGGTGCACCGCGGATTCGACGAGTATGATTTCCGTATCATGATTGGAGCGTATTGCAAGGCCCGTCCGGATGATCCGCTGGTGCGTGGAATCCATGACGCCCCGGAAGACCGGAGACAGTATTTTCGCTTGCTCAGACGGGTGTTACAGTCCTGGGCCCGGGATGAGCTCGAGAGCGTGCCTGAGACCTGGTCGGATTTTCGCAATCGCGTTGGGGATGCGAGGGATTGCATTTCAGGGCTCGCGCAGCGAGACGACAAGGTGCTGGTCGTGAGCTCCGGCGGCGCCATCAGCCACTTTGTCGGCGCGGTGCTGGGCCTCGCGCCCGAGCGGATTTTTGACCTGAACCTGCAGATCAAGAACACCGGTGTGACCCGATTTAATTTCAGCGGTGATCGCTATGCCTTGCACGAGTTCAATTCGATCCCGCACCTTGAGGGGCCCGAGCATTCATCCCTGATAACTTACAGCTGAGGTGGCAAACGTGCAGGCAGCAGATCACGGCTTGATCGACATCGCGGTCATGGGTTCTTATCTCGAATCACAAATAGCGGGATTTCGAGGATTGCGCGCGGCGAAAAAATTTGATGGCGGTCAGTCCAACCCCACTTTCCTGCTCAGTGCCGATTCAGGACAGTATGTCCTGCGCAGGCAGCCGCCGGGCAAATTACTGAAATCGGCGCATGCGGTGGATCGTGAGTACCGGGTGATCGAGGCCCTTTCGAGCACCAATGTGCCGGTGCCCCGCGTGCATCACCTGTGCGAGGACCGCAGCGTGATGGGCTGCCTGTTTTACGTCATGAGTTACGAGGAAGGCAGAATATTCTGGGACCCTGCCCTGCCGGACCTGAACGGGGACGACCGTGGCGCCATCTACGACGACATGAATCGAGTGCTCGCAAACCTGCATTCGGTGGACATCGCAGGCGCGGGCCTGAGTGACTTCGGGCGGCCGAACGACTATTTCGCCAGGCAGGTGGCCCGTTGGAGTGGCCAGTATGCCGCCTCCGCGACACAAACCATTGACTCCATGGATCAGCTGATCGCGTGGTTGCCTGCCAATCAGCCCGCGGATGATGGACAGGTCAGCCTTACACATGGTGATTACCGGCTGGACAACTTGGTATTTCATCCCCGGGAGAACCGGATTATCGCCGTGCTGGATTGGGAGTTGTCGACGCTGGGTCACCCCTATGCGGACCTTGCTTATCAATGCATGCAGCTGAGGCTGCAAAGTCACTCGAAGTTCCGGGGGCTGGGCGGACGGGACCGCGAGGCGCTTGGCATCCCGTCAGAGCGCGAATACGTGGCTCGTTATTGCGATCGGCGAGGGCTTGGCGATATTCCCGATTGGAATTACTACCTGGTGTTCAGTTTTTTCCGCCTCGCCGCGATTCTCCAGGGTGTGCTCAAGCGCGCGCTCGATGGCAATGCCTCGGGCTCCACGGCCCTGGAATATGGGGCGATGGCACCTGCCCTGGCTGATATGGCCGTTGCATTGCTCGAAAATGAGTAAAGCGCAGGATCATTCGCTGTCCTTTCTGCCTGGAGGTGTCCCATGCGGCTTGCGGGCCCGTAGCCCGGATGGTAACTTTTATAAATAGACTGACTATTCAGATCCTAAGGAAGCGGGCATGGCACTGGAACATATTGCGCACATCAATTCGACCATCACCACTCTCGATCATCCCTATCTGACGGGAGCCTGGACACCCAATTACGATGAGTACAACGCCACTGACATGGAGGTGATCGGTGAAATTCCTGCTGACATCGACGGGGTCTACCTGCGCAACACCGAAAACCAGGTTCACGAATCCATAGGGCGATATCACCCCTTTGATGGCGATGGCATGATTCACATGATCAGCTTCCGGGACGGTCGTGCGGAGTATCGCAATCGCTTTGTTCGCACCCGGGGTTTTCTGGAAGAGCAGGCCGCCGGCCACTCGCTTTGGGCCGGCCTCATGGAGCATCCTTCCCGTTCGACCCGGCCCGGCTGGGGCGCGCAGGAGTGGCTGAAAGATTCTTCTTCGACCGACGTGATTGTCCATGCCGGTCAGGTTCTCTCCACGTTTTACCAGTGCGGTGAGGGTTATCGTCTCGATCCCTACACGCTCGAGCAGTTCGGCACGGAGGCTTGGGTTCCGCCTGCAGGAATATCTGCGCATCCCAAGCTGGACGAACATACGGGTGAGTTGTTGTTTTTCAATTACTCCAAGCATGCCCCATTCATGCATTACGGCGTGGTCGGGCCAGATAACCGGCTGGAGCATTACGTGCCGATCGAATTGCCGGGGCCCCGCTTGCCCCATGATATGGCGTTCACTGAACACTTTGCGATTCTCAATGATCTGCCCCTGTTCTGGGATGAAAAAATGTTGACGCAGGATGTTCATGCCGTGCGTCTTCACCCGGGTGTGCCGAGCCGATTTGGAATCATGCCGCGACGGGGGAGCTCAGGCGATATCCGTTGGTTCGAGGCTGAACCCACCTATGTGCTGCATTGGCTTAATGCCCAGGAAGTGGGCGATGAGATCATTCTCGATGGTTACTTCCAGGAACAGCCTGAACCGGCCAATTACCCGAATGCGCCGAAGGGTTATGAGCGCATGATGGCCTACCTCGACCAGGAGTTGCTGATGCCGCGTCTGCATCGCTGGCGCTTCAACCTGAGAACCGGGGAGACCCGCGAAGAACGTCTCGATGACCGGACCCTCGAGTTCGGCACCATCAATCACCGTTACGGAGGGCGCGCCTACCGTTACGGCTACAGCGCGATTCCCAGGTCCGGCTGGTTCATGTTCACGGGATTCACCAAGCATGACCTCGAGAGCGGGCGGTCCTGGTCGGTTGAGCTGGGTGAGGACCGCTATGGCAGCGAGGCGGGATTCGCACCCCGCATCGGCGCAAGCGAGGAGGATGATGGATACCTGGTGACGTTTGTCACCGACCTGGCAGCAGATCGCTCCGAGGCGGTGGTGATCGATGCCCAGGATCTCGAGGCCGGCCCGGTGTGCCGGATCATGTTGCCGCATCGAATATCCAGCGGAACCCATGCGACCTGGGCCCATGGAGAGGATATCCGTGCAGCGCGCGCGAAAAGGTTTTGAGTCTGAGTGCAAAAGACGGCGCGCCTGAACGCGCCCCGAGCAACATTCGAGGGTAAATGACATGGTCGAAGAAGAACAGGTGCAAATCAACCGTGGACTCAAAGGGGTGTATTTCGATCGTTCTAAAACCTCCTTTATCGATGGTCGCGCCGGTGAATTAAACTACTGCGGCTATTCCATTCATGACTTGGCGGAGCATGCCAGCTTCGAGGAAACCGCTTACCTGCTCATGCACGGTGAACTCCCGGATGAAGCGCAGTTGCAGGCATTTGACACGGCCCTGAAAGCATCCCGCCATATTCCAGCGGAAATTTATCGCGTCATCGATGCCGTGCAGAAGGCACACCCCATGACCGTGCTGCGCACTGCGGTCTCGGCCCTCTCTCCATTCGATCCAGAGGAGGGCGACACCTCCGTGGAGGCAACGCGGCGCAAAGGCATCCGGCTGACGGCACAGGTCCCGATCATCATTGCTGCACACCACCGCATGCGCGGCGGGCTGGAACCCGTAGCGCCGCAGGAAGACCTGGGCCACGCGGCTAATTTCCTGTATATGCTCCACGACGAGGTGCCTGGTCCGGAAGCCTGCCAACTGATGGACACGGACCTGGTCCTGCACGCTGAACATGGCTCCAATGCCTCCTCATTCACTGCCCGGGTTGTGGCTGGAACCGAGGCCAACACCCATGCGGCGATGACCGCCGCTATTGCCGCGCTGTCCGGATCTGCGCACGGAGGTGCCGCGGAAAATGTCATGCAGATGGCGCGCGAAATCGGTGCGCCTGAGCATGCTGAGGCTTACGTCAGGGAGAAACGCCGTAAGCGCGAACCTGTCATGGGCTTTTGGCACCGCGTCTACCGGGCCGAAGACCCCCGGGCGCGGCACCTTCGCGAAGGCGTGGCCAAACTGTCCGCCGCCTGCGGGCAGCCGGACTGGTTTGAGATTCTTCAGGCGGTTGTCGAGGTGATGGCCCCTTACGCACGGCGGGGCGTCAATGTGAATGTGGACTTTTATGCCGGTGTGATCTACCACCTCAATGGCATTGCAGAGGATTTGTTTGTGCCCATATTTGCGATGGGGCGGGTGCCGGGGTGGACTGCCCAGATTATGGAGCAGGTGGAGAACAATATTCTCATTCGTCCGCTGACGCTGTATGACGGCCCGGCACCCCGGGACTACGTTCCCCTCGACCAGCGCTGAGACGCAATGCGATCCCAGCGCCTGAATGACATCGTCGCGCGGGCTGCTCGGCGAGGTGGCCGTATCGTGTTTCCCGAACCACGGGATGTACGTATTCTCGCCGCGGCGCGACAGCTGGTCGACGAATCACTGGCCCGCCCCGTGCTGCTGGGTCCGAACCAGCAGATCAGTGATTCGGCTGCGGCAGCGGGCGTGTCGATCGAGGGCGTTGAACAACTGGATCCAACCCAGGATGCGCAGCAGGAGGACTATATTTCGGGTTACCTGGCCTCCAGGCCTCGCTCCAGCCGGGCGATCGCGAAACGCTTGTTGCGCAAACCCCTTTACTATGGCGCCGCGATGGTGAAAGCCGGTCATGCCGATGCCCTGGTAGCCGGCGCGAGCCAGCCCACGGCCCGGGTGATCGAGGCGGGTAAACTGATGCTCGGCCTCTCTGCGGGCGTGGACACGCCCTCGAGTTTTTTCCTGATGCTGCTGCCCGAACGCACGCTGATTTTTGCCGATTGCGCCTTGAACATCCAGCCCGATTCACACACCCTGGCCGACATCGGTGTTGCGTCCGCGCGCAGCGCGGCGAATTTGCTCGAAGAGGTGCCCCGGGTGGCGTTTTTGTCCTTCTCCACTGCCAGTAGCACAAAGCATGAATTGGTGGACCGGGTGAGCGAAGCAGTTGAAATTGCTCAACAACGGGCGCCTGAATTTCACTTTGGGGGCGCCTTACAGGCCGATTCAGCACTGGTCTCTGAGATTGCAAGAAAAAAGGGTGCAGGAGATGACGCGGTGGCCGGCCGGGCCAACGTGCTCATCTTTCCCGATCTGAACAGCGGGAATATCGCCTACAAACTGGTTCAGCACCTGGCGGGCGGGCAGGCCATTGGCCCCATCTGCCAGGGCTTTGCCGCGCCGCTGTGTGACCTTTCGCGCGGCGCGAGCGTGGACGACATTGTGGCCGCCTCCATGGTCACACTGGGTCTGTCCGTATGATTTTCCACGTTGCCAATGATCGGTGTGCGACCTATATTGCTGTGCAGTCTTCGTCATAAACCGGGGCCACGCACATGCATATTGATTTCTATTTCGATTTCTCTTCCGCATACAGCTACATCGGGCAGCACCGGATCCGAGCACTGGCCCGGCAGCATGATGTCGAGTTGAACTGGAAGCCCATGGTGCTCGGTGCGATCTTCAAGGCATTGGGTCATCAACCCACCGTCACTGGCGAATCGCCCAAGAAAAACTACATCTGGCGTGACGTGGCGCGCTCTGCTGAAGAGTGGGGACTGCCTTATCGCTGGCCAGATCCGTTTCCCTTTAATGCCATACAGCCAGCGAGGGCTTACTACTGGCTCGAGGAACAGAGCACAGCGCTTGCCGAGCAGTGGGCCGTTGGCGTGTTCGATTGTGCCTACGGGCAGGGCCTGGACTGCACGCAAGCCACGGTGCTGGGCGCCCTGGCAGAATCCATGGGGCTCGATCCGCAGGCACTCGCGGCGGGTTGTTCCGAGGATGCAGTCAAGCTGAGATTGCGGGAAGCCACCGATGAGGCCCTGCAGCGGGGCGTGTTCGGAGCACCTACATTTTTAGTCGATAATGAAATTTACTGGGGCGCCGATCGGGTGGACCAGATCGAGCGGCGGCTGTCGCGGGCCTGACACCCGGCAAGAGGGGATTTGGGTGCATGACTGAAAAGGTTTACGTGCTGGGCGGATACCAGACGGATTTTGCAGAGAATTGGGCGCGCAACGGCGAGGAACTCTACGATGCGTTTGCCCGGCTCGTTCACTCCTCTCTCGAGGCGACCGGTATTGCCCCAGAGGCCGTCGACACCGCGCATATCGGTAATTTCGCGGCAGAACTGTTCTGTAAGCAGGGCCATCTGGGTGGTTTCTTTGCGGCCCAGCATCCGTCTTTCGCTGGTAAGCCTGCCGCGCGTCACGAGGCAGCCTGCGCGTCCGGCAGCATTGCGCTGCTGAGCGCTGCGGCTGAAATCGAGGCCGGCCGCTACGGCCTCGCTGCCGTCATCGGGATCGAGCAGATGCGCAACGTGTCCGGACAGGTGGCCGCGGATTACATCGGTGGGCCCGCCATGCTGAGCGGGCACGAGTGCGTGGGTGTTGAGTTCCCCTGGCCCCACCTCTTCAGTGCGCTGGCAGATGAGTACGATCGCCGGTTCGGCCTTCGCCAGGAACACCTCGCAGCGATCGCTGAAAACAACTTTGCCAACGCAAAACTCAACCCGAACGCCCAAACCCGGCGCTGGACGTTCACCGACCGCAGTTTTGCTGCGGATGACGAGGCCAACCCAGTGATCGACGGGCGGATACGGAAACAGGATTGCGGCCAGATCACGGATGGTGGCGCAATGGTGTTCCTGGCCAGCGCTGAGCGGGCTTCGAATTACGCCCGTCAAAAGGGTTGCGCGTTGGATGATCTGCCCTGGATCAAGGGCTGGGGGCATCGCACAGCGCCCATTACCTATCAGCAGAAGATCACCGACAGCGAAGGGTCACCCTTTGTGTTCCCGCACGTGCACGGCGCCATAGAGGATGCCTTTGCCCGTGCCGGCATCGAGGGGGTTTATGAGCTGGATGGCATTGAAACCCATGACTGTTTCACGAGTACTGAGTACATGGCCATCGACCACTTTGGCATCACGGCGCCGGGGGAAAGCTGGAGGGCGATCGAGTCTGGGGAGATCGCGCTGGGTGGACGCCTTCCCATCAATGCCAGTGGGGGATTGATCGGCCTCGGTCATCCGGTGGGCGCCACCGGCGTACGCATGATGCTGGACAGCTACAAACAAGTTACGGGCCAGGCTGGGGATTACCAGATCGATGGCGCAAAGACCGTGGCCACCCTGAATATCGGGGGCAGTGCAACCACAACCGTCAGCTTTATCCTCGGCCGCTGAGCGAGCCGCTAGCGTACAGGGCTCGCCTGCATGGCGGCCGCAAGCGCGGCCACGATTTCGTCTGCCTCGCTTCGATTGAGCACCAATGGTGGTGCGATGATAAGCACGTTACACCGACCCGGAACGGTATTTCCGTTGCGCCCGATCATCACGCCGCGCGCGCTGCATTCGCTGAGGATCTGCGCCATGTCGGCATCTTCCAATGGCTCCCGGCTTTCCCGGTCCCGGACCAGTTCGATACCGATCAAAAGTCCTTTGCCGCGAATCTCACCGACACGAGAATCGGTGCCGATGTTTTCCTGCAACTGCCGTTGCAGATAGGCGCCAACGTCGCCAGCGTTGTCAACGAGGTTCTCGGCCAGTATCAGTTCAATGTTGCGCAAGGCGACAGCTGCTGCTACCGGATGTGCTCCGTAGGTGTTGATCTGCCTGAAATGCCTGAGGTCACCCGCCTCGCCGAGGAAGGATTCGAAAATGTCCCGCCTGGCGATCGTGGCGGCGATAGGCATGTAACCGCTGGCCAGGCCCTTCGCGCATGTGACGATATCGGCCTGGGTTCGCCAGTGATGCTGGCCCCAGAGTGCACCGGTCCGACCAAAGCCGGAGACGACCTCGTCGAATATCAGCAAGACGCCATAGCGATCACAGATTTCCCGAACCCGGGGCAGGTAATTGTCCGGCGGCACGATCACTCCACCCCCTGAAATCATGGGTTCCATGACACATGCTGCGACAGTTTCCGCTCCTTCGTGAAGGATGGTTTCCTCGAGTAAGTGGGCACATTCCTCGCCGTGCTCCTCGGCAGTAAGTTTCGGATGGGCGCGGTAAGGGTAAGGCGGCATGACATGCAAAAATCCCGCAGGGGTCGGCTCGTAGCCCATCTTGCGCTCAGCCTGGCCTGTTGCGGCCATCGCGCCCATCGTGTTGCCATGATAGGCACGATATCGAGAAATAATCTTGTAGCGGCGTTGCCCCGATGCACCGGACTGAAGGTGATATTGGCGGGCCATTTTGAATGCCGCCTCGTTTGCTTCGGATCCACTGGCGGCGAAATACACAAATGCCGGGTAGCCAATCAGCCGTTCGAGTTCGTCAGCCAGCCGTGCGCCGGGCTCGTGTGTAAACATGGGCGAGACATAACCCAGGGATGTCATTTGCTCGCGCGCAACGTCCGCCAGTTCGCGGCGGCCATAACCAGCATTCACGCACCACAGGCCGGCAAGGGCATCCAGGACGCGGTGACCCGTCTCGTCAGTCAGGTAGCAGCCCTTGCCGCTCATGATCTTCCTTGGCAGTTGACCGGCCAGTGCCAGGTGCTGCGTCATTGGCCGCCACAATGCGTCTGAGAATTCGAGATGTTCAAGCTGGCTCATGTTTTCCGCTCTGTGTCGCAATGCGAGATGAGCGCATCATAGGCAGAGTTTGCCGTCAACGACAAGTTGTGGTGCGGCTTGGGGGATGTCGGCATAATTGCGCAAGCACTGCCCGAGCGCGGACAACCCGCCCGGTCAGGCAACGCTTCGGTTGCAGAGCAATTGGCGGTCGATCGCTATGAGATCACAGGAGGATACGAACCATGCCACGAATGACGCCCAGTGAGGCCCTCGTCGAGACGCTCGCCGCCAATGGGGTCACCGACGTGTTCGGGATTGTCGGGTCCGCCTACATGGACGCTCTGGATATTTTTCCGGCTGCGGGCATTCGATTCATACCCACCGTGCACGAACAGGGATCCGCCCACATGGCGGATGGCTATGCCCGGGTCAGTGGTCGTCATGGGGTGTGTATCGCCCAGAACGGGCCGGGCGTGACCAATTTCGTGACCGCCGTTGCCGCGGCTTACTGGGCGCATACGCCGGTGGTGGCCATCACGCCTCAGACCGGAGCCAATTCCATTGGTCTCGGAGGGTTCCAGGAGACCGACCAATTGCCGATCTTCTCAGACATCACCAAGTTCCAGGGTCACGTGAATATGCCCTCGCGGATGGCCGAGATCGCATCTCGCTGCTTCGATCGGGCCCTGCAGGAGAATGGTCCATCACAGCTCAATATACCCCGTGACTTTTTCTATGGTGAGGCAGACTTCGATATCCCGAAGCCGATCCGGATCGAGCGAGGGGCCGGGGGACTCCGAAGCCTGGATGAAGCCGCTGCCCTGCTGGCAGAGGCGGAGTTCCCGGTCATTATCTCCGGCGGGGGTGTGGTCATGGGGGATGCGGTAGAGCCGTGCCGTGATCTGGCCGAATTCCTGGGCGCGCCGGTCGTGAACAGCTACCTGCACAATGATTCATTCCCGGCGCACCATGAGCTGTGGTGTGGTCCATTGGGTTACCAGGGCTCCAAGGCCGGCATGAAATTGTTGGCGCAAGCCGACGTGGTGCTGGCGCTGGGTTCGCGACTCGGGCCGTTCGGCACCTTGCCCCAGCACGATCTTGATTACTGGCCGCAGGCCGCAAAAATCATCCAGGTTGACTGCGACCCCCGCATGCTCGGCCTGGTAAAACCTGTTTCCGTCGGCATTTGCGGTGATGCCGCTGCGGCAGCGACAGAACTGCTGACGCGTTTGCGCGCTTTGGATTCAGTGTGTTGCCGTGCAACGCTCGAGACACGGGCGCAACGTATTCGCGCGGAAAAAGAAGCCTGGGAGCGGGAACTCGATGACTGGACCGAGGAGCGCGACCCGTGGAGCCAGGAGGTCACTTCGGACAGCCCCTACCTGCACCCGCGCCAGGTGCTGCGTGAGTTGGAGCGTGCCATGCCGGAGCAGGCCATGGTGTCAACGGATATTGGAAACATTTGTTCGGTGGCGAACAGCTACCTGAGGTTTGCGCACCCGAAGAGTTTCTTCGCAGCGATGAGTTTCGGCAACTGCGGCTATGCATTTCCAACCATCATGGGGGCCAAGGTCGCGGCGCCGGAGCGGCCAGCGGTGGCTTACGTGGGCGACGGCGCCTGGGGCATGTCGCTCATGGAAACCATGACCTGCGTGCGTGAAAGCATTCCCGTCACGGCCGTGGTGTTCCATAACAAGCAATGGGGGGCAGAGAAGAAAAACCAGGTGGATTTTTACAGCAACCGCTTCCTGGGCAGTAACCTGGAGAACCCGAGCTTTGCGGCGATTGCCCGAGCCATGGGTGCCGATGGGATCGAGGTCGACCGTCTCGATGACGTGGGAGGGGCACTCGCGGCGGCGTGCGCAGCCCAGAAAGAGGGGCGAACAACCATACTGGAGGTCATGGTCACCCGGGAATTGGGCGACCCCTTTCGCCGCGATGCGTTGTCAAAGCCGGTTCGATTTCTCGACAAATATCGGGATTACGTCTGATTCGGTCAGGGCCTGGGATTCAGTCCCCGTCGGGGTCATCCTCATCGTTATCGCCGAACAGGCCGCCCAGCACGCTGTTGATCGCGCTCTGGGTGGCGTCCTCGTCTTCGTCCTCGTCGTCAGTCGTATTCTCCTTGCGTCCGAACCCGAACTTGTCCCGCAGGCGTGAGGTGGCGGCGTCCATGAGCGCGGATTTCATGTCCACCGTGAATTGAGGTGCATCGGGAGTTCCCGAGAGCACGATGGGCAGTTTCCGGCCAGCCAGCTTGGCTGCCGTGGGGTCGTCTGAGAGTTCCGGCACTTTGCGCAGCGCAGCGTCGATATTGATGTCCATTTCGCTCGTGACCAGGTCAACCGATCCCTGACCCGAGATGCCGAGGAAGGGCAGCTCCGCCTGCAGTTTGCGGAGATTGACGGATCCGTTGTTGATGGTACCTGTGCTGTTCATTTGCGAGAACACGGTCCGGCCTGTATTGTCCAGAGGCCCAGGCTCTCCATTGGCCAGCGCCAGCGCCATGCGAATCTGGTACCACAGATCGATACCTTCAAATGCACCCTCATCGAGCCGCAGTTCCAGCGAACCATCAAGGTCTCTCAACAGTGCATCACTGCTCGCTCCGCGTCCGGCGGCCTGGATCTGGCCTGAAGCTGAACCACTGAGTTGGTCGAAATCGAGCAGGTCCGAGGCCAGGCTGGAAAATTGCACCGAATCCAGCGCAACGTCCATCGAGACTTTCGGGGTTGCGCTCCCGGCGTTGAGCACCAGATCTCCGGTCAGGCTGCCCCCATAGAGACTGGCTTTCAGGGGATCGGTGCGCAGGACACGGTCCTCGACACGCAGCCCGAGTTCGGCGTCGGTCAGCGTGATGCCGCTCGCGGTGAGGCGACCGATACGCACAATTCCGTCGATGTCCACTCCCGCCAGTTGCTGGCTGGGGATCGCAATCGGTGCGCCATCTTTCTCAGCCGCAGTGTTCGTGTCTGCGAGCAGGTAGCGGTCGAGATTGAGTGTGTTGATGTCGAGATTGAATTTCAGCGACGGCATGGCGGAATCTCGGGAGCGCACCGCAAGAGAGCCCGTCAGGGTGCTGTCGTCGATGATCATTCTAATGTCGGGCATTTCGACCGCACCATGGTCGATGTTGATGGATGCCAGGGTTTTCAGAGAGAGGTTAAGCTGATTCCTGGTGATCAGATTTTCGTGTTTGACTGAAAGTTCGATGGGCGTGGGTGCTGAGGTTCCCAGGGCTCCGGAGCGGAAGGTCAGATGGCTGAGGCGGTAGTGAACACCGGCGCGCTCATCGAGAAATTCAAGTTCCGCATCAGACAGGTCGAGACCATCGATGCGTTGACTGGAGAACGGGAAGGAGCTCGAGGACCGCGACGATTTTGCAGCCGCAGGTTCGGAGGCATTACCCAGATCTGCCCAATTACTGGTGCCGTCTTTTCGGATCGCGAGGCTCATTCGCAATCCCTTGAGCACAATCTTATCAGCATGCAATTGTCTTCTGAGCAGGGGTACAAGCCTGACGCTGACCCTTGCTTGTCCGACGGTCGCGAAAGGTGCATCGCCAAATCCGGATGCATTGCTCAGCTTGAGATCATTGACCTCCAGTCCGATGCTGGGAAACACCGAAAATTTAAATGGCCCATCAATGTTAAGTTCGCGACCGGTTCGCGCACTGACCTGTTCGGTGACCTGTTGCTTGATCGATTCCTCGTCAAACAGCAGGGGCAGCCCAATGGAAAGCGCGAGACCGGCGACTGCGACCACCGCGATGAGAACGATCAGCCACTTTTTCAGGCGTTTCATGTCAGATTCCCCCCAGGACTCTGGTTGCGTGAGACCAAAAGGTAGCACAGGAGTATGGCTTCGCACAGTGAATGGTTTCCCTCGACCGCCCGTTAAGCGCTGGACCGGGTAACCCCCAGGTCTTGAGATATACTGATACGTGGTGGCGAGGTCGTCCGCGTCGCAAGTCCATCAGGCCATGAGCAAAAAGATATAGAGGAGAGGAGCATGTCACGGAACCTTTTGATATGGGTTGTAGCACTGTCTGTCTGGGCCTCATCCGTCTGGGCGGCAGGCCCCGGCGATGGAACGCCCGATACGGCTGCCAAGGGAAAGCCACTGCAGTTGTTGGAGAGGGTGCTTGGGCTCGATGAACAGCAGGTGTCTGAATTGAAGGGCCTGCTTGAGACGCGCCAAGCTGCGATTGCCGAGACTCAGGCTGCAGTCAACGGGCTGAAGTCTGAGCTGAAGTCCGTGCTTCAGGATGCCGAAGCTGACCCGGTCGTTGTGGGTGGTTTGGTTCTTGATATTCGTGACACTGCCCTTGAAAATCGTGCTCACCAGGCTGAGTTTCTCGAGGCTTTCAATGCTTTGTTGCGACCGGGCCAGCATGCCCGCATCGAGCAGGTCCGGAAAATTTCTGCCGCGACCAAGGCCGCCGAGGTGATGAGCCAGCTCAGGCTGCTTCGCTGAGCGTAATCGCATTCCCGATGAGATCAACATGACCGTTTGCCCCGTCAGGCCTGACTCATTTCTGGCGCTGTTGTGGCTGTTTATCATCAGTCTGCCCGCAAGCGCCCTCGCGACGCAGGGTGAAGAGGCCCTCCCGGAGCATCCTGTCATCAAGCCCATGCAGGGCGCTGTGCTTGTCGCCGATGAATCAACGGTCGAACAGTACGGCGAGTTGCCGGTGCGTTACACGCAGAGCGAGGGTCAAAGGGTCAGCCGCACGGTCAGTGGTCATTACTACCGACTGTCCTATCAGCTGCGGGATGCGGGCATCAGCAAGTCAGAGATCAAAGCAAATTACATTTCAGAGATCCTGAGGCTGGACGGGGAAGTGATCGAGCAAACAGCCACTCGCCTGAGGTTTCGTTTGTTCGGTGCGGATGGCGCAACGACCTGGGCCATTCTCGATACGCGCAGGGATGGTGCCTACCGGCTCGAGATCGTCGATGAGGCGCCATTGATGCCCAGTCTTGTATTTGACGAGGATGGGCTGAGGGAGGGCCTGCGCAGTGCTGAAGGCATCGCCGTCTATGGTCTTCTGTTTGATCTAGACAGCAGTGAGCTCATGCCGGGCAGTGGCGCAGTACTTGACACCATTGCCGCGGTGATGCGCGCCGATACCGGCCTGCAGCTTCGGGTCCAGGGGCATACCGATGCCACGGGAGACCCGGCATATAACCGGGCATTGTCCAAACGTCGCGCGCAGAGAGTGATCGCGGCACTGAGTCTTTATGGTGTTGCCGAAGATCGCCTGGTTGCCGAGGGCCTGGGTTCGGATCAGCCCGTGGCGTCGAACGAGACTGAGGAAGGCCGTCAAAAAAACCGCCGGGTGCAACTTATACGCATCCCATGATCTCGGGCAAGGCCCAGCCTTTGGGCGCACATTGCCACCGAAACCGATTGAAAATCTGACGCCGTGTCTGTTATATATGGACGCTGGCGTTAAATCGAGTCGAGGCCTGATTGAGGTGCTCGGGTGACACGTCTTTTAAGGGGTCAGATTCGCCATCGCGCGGACTGTAGCTTGGGAACTGGGAAGGAGAAATTTTCGATGTCTTTTATCAAAGCGCTCGCTGCGATTGCCCTGTTGACCTGCTGTTTGTCTCTTGATGCTCAGGAGGAGGAAGCGCTTGTCGATGAGGAGGAACTTGCCGAAGAAATGGCGCCGGATGGGGAGGCCAGCGCGGCCGAATTGGCCAAGGCAGCACAAAACCCGATTGCAAGCCTGATCAGCGTGCCGATTCAGGTCAACATGGATCCCAACTGGGGGCCTCTGGAAAAAACCAACACCGTGACCAACATTCAGCCTGTGTTGCCATTTTCATTGAACGATGATTGGAACCTGGTGACCCGAACCATTTTGCCTGTCGTCTCCCAGCCCGGGCTGGCGCCTGGAATGGAGCGAAAAAACGGTATCAGCGACATGCTGTTCACGGCCTTTTTTGTTCCGAACAAGGCAAGCAAGGTCACCTGGGGCATCGGCCCAGCCATCAACATTCCAACCGCGAGCAACTCCCGGCTAGGTTTTGACGAGTGGGGAACGGGTGTGTCTTTCGTCGCGTTGACCATGCCAGGGCGCTGGGTGATTGGCGGCCTGATCAGTAACGTCTGGAGTGTTGGCGCTGACGAAGAGAGCGAGTTCAGCCTGTTCACGCTGCAGCCGTTCATCAATTACAACCTGCCCAAGGGCTGGTATCTGACTTTCTCTCCCGTCATCACCGCGAACTGGGACGTCGAGAGCGACCAACGCTGGACCGTGCCGATTGGCGGTGGAATTGGTCGGGTATTCCGTATCGGGTCACAGGCCATGAATGCCCAGGCTCAATACTATCACCATGCAAAATCGCCCGACATCACCGGAGACTGGAGCATTCGCCTGCAATTGCAATTCATGTTCCCGCGCTGAACAAAGCGGGCGAAAGCTCGAAAGCCATGCTCACCCCAACCGGGGGTGAGCGCATTTTCGGAATCAATCGAGGCGAGGCGTTCGGGCGGATCAACACGGACCGCCCGTTAGGTTTAACTGACGACGAAACGACCGTCTTCGATTTTTGCTCGCCAGGTTGCGGGCCCGCTCTCATGGACAGACTCTCCGTTGACATCGACAGCCACCGTAACGGGCATGTCTTCCACTTCGAACTCGTAAATTGCTTCCATGCCCAATTCAGGGAACGCCAGCACCTTGCTGGATTTAATCGCTTGTGACACCAGGTAGGCCGCTCCGCCCACGGCCATGAGGTAAACGGCTTTGTGATCCCGGATTGCCTCGATGGCGGCGGGGCCGCGTTCAGCTTTTCCAACCATGCCCAGCAGACCGGTGCGCTCGAGCAGTGTGCGTGTGAACTTGTCCATGCGCGTGGCGGTCGTGGGGCCCGCCGGTCCCACGACTTCCTCACGAACCGGATCGACCGGGCCCACGTAGTAGATGAATCTGCCGCTCAGGTCGACCGGCAAGGTTTCGCCCGCAGCGAGCATATCCACAATTTTCTTGTGAGCAGCATCTCGGCCGGTGAGCATTTTTCCATTCAGCAGTAACGTTTCGCCCGGCCGCCAGCTCGCGATGTCCACACGGCTCAGCGAATCGAGGTGAACACGTTTGACGTCCTCGCCAACCGAGCGCGTAACGCGCGGCCAATCATCGACTCGCGGTGCCTGTAATCGGGCCGGGCCGCGGCCGTCGAGGCTGAAATGGACATGCCGGGTGGCCGCGCAGTTGGGGATAATGGCGACGGCCTTGTTGGCCGCATGCGTTGGGAAATCCTTGACCTTGACATCCAGGACGGTCGTGAGCCCACCAAGGCCCTGTGCGCCGATCCCAAGCGCGTTCACCTTGTCATACAGCTCGAGTCGCAATTCCTCGGCACGGTCTCGGGCGCCGCGCTGCTGCAGGTCCTGGATATCAATGGGTTCGAGCAGTGCTTCCTTGGCCAGCAACATGGCTTTCTCGGCTGTTCCACCAATGCCGATGCCGAGCATGCCCGGCGGGCACCACCCGGCACCCATCTCCGGAACCCTGTTCAGAACCCACTCGACGACCGAGTCAGAGGGATTCAGCATGGCGAACTTGCTCTTGGCCTCGGAACCGCCACCCTTCGCTGCGATATGGACTTCGAGTTTCGCGCCGGGCACCAGTTGGGTGTGCACGACACCGGGCGTATTGTCACCTGTATTACTGCGTGCACCATCGGGGTCGGCGAGGACCGAGGCGCGCAGTGTATTGTCCGGATCCAGGTAAGCGCGCCGGATGCCTTCGTTGACCATGGCATCGACCGACATCTCGCCCTCCCAGCGAACGTCCATGCCCACTTGCAGGAACACCGTGACAATGCCGGTGTCCTGGCAAATGGGCCGCTTGCCCTCGGCACACATGCGTGAATTGATCAGGATCTGCGCCATTGCGTCTTTCGCCGCGGGATTGGCCTCGCGTTCATAGGCCGCATTGACAGCATTGATGAAATCCAGGGGGTGATAGTAGGAAATGAACTGGAGGGCGTTTGCTACGCTCTCGATCAGGTCCTCTTGACGAATTACAGTCGCCATTCGGTTGGCCTCCGGCCTCAGTGCGGTCGCGCGGGTTTGCGGGACCTGTTCGTACAATTCTAAAACAGAGCGTGCCCCGATTGGACGGATCGGAAATCAATCGCGCCCGCGAGGTGCGTATTCAACCCAGTCGAATTCAGCGAATGCCTCTGCTTCCTGTCCGCTGATGCTGGCGTACAGCCCGAGCTTAGCTCGGGTGCAGCCCCTGCTGCGATGAATCGGCAGGCCCGGACAGTATTCGAAACTCGAGTTGACCACGGACCACCTCTTGCCATCACGGTAGGTGGAAGGGTATGGAAAACCCCGGGGCAAAATAGGGTTTGTGAATGTGTTTTCCGTCGGTCTGTTTTGCGATTGGGCGTCCTGCGCCCATCTCAGCGGGCTGAATTAAAACGCAGCGATCACCAGCAGCTTGAAGGTCAGGAATCGTATTTCCATGCCATCTCTCCCAGCCTCCGGGCCTGCGAGCTACAGACTCAACGGATGATGGTGTAAATTGTCCTTGTCACCCCGGGTGGGCGTAAGGTGGCCAGCACAACCCGCAGCTCATCGCGCACTGCGGGCACAAAAAAACCCGGCGGGGCCGGGCTTTTTCGGGGATGCGTTTGTTCGGTTATCCTTGATTTTGTTCCCGAACCGGCGCTTGGTCGTCAGCGAGCAGATTCACTTGCTGATCGGGAACAATGAATCCAGCCGTCATTTCCGTGATGTCCTGAGCGTCTGGTGCGGGCGCGACCATCAGGAAAATGGCGGTGGCCAGCAGCAGAGTCGGTTTCATCAGTTCGTTCAGGTTGCTCATCGTATTCCTCACGCGTTGCCGATGTTGACTCGTAAGTCTCAATACGGCGGTGCAATATTTCCTCTCCAAGCTCGGGTGAAAGTATCCTTCAGGCACCATGAGAGCGGCACTGTCATTATTGACAGGCTTTCTATGCAAAAATGTGCGGACCTTGGGAAATGGCCGGGAAGCTAACTGCCGAATTCAGTAAGCGATAAGCTGCTTTGTGTCACGCGCCCGCTTTGGCATGATGGTGTCATGGGGTTCAGCGGCCTGGAGTGCGGCTTTTTCGCTCAGCACGATGAGGTTGTTCGTTAATTCGGCAAGAAGTTTGCGGTCAGGCGCTGGCGCGCTCAACAGAAACAGTGCGAGTGCAATAAGGCAGATCGATTTCACCGCTGAGTCCTCCTTGTACAGCTTCCAGATTCCCAGCGCCGCTGTTGTCCGTAACAGCCCTTACTGGCGCGGGCATAAGAGCGTACCACACACCGCTAGCGCTTGTCAGGACCGGTTCAGATCGTGACTACTCCATCCTGTTCCGCAATCAGCACCGTATCAGCGGAACGTTTCGCGAACAGCCCGCAGGTCACTACGCCTGTTATGTTGTTAATCGTGTTTTCCATACTGATGGGATCGATCAGGTCCAGACGGTGCACGTCCAGAATCCAGTTGCCGTTGTCCGTTGTGAAGTTCTCCCGCCATACGGGCTGACCGCCCAGGGCGGCCAACTGCCTGGCAACGAAACTGCGGGCCATTGGAATGACCTCCACCGGAAGTGGAAAGGCCCCCAATACACCGACTCGCTTGGATGCATCCACGATGCAGACAAACCGCCGACTGGCGGCGGCAATGATTTTCTCGCGGGTCAGGGCACCGCCTCCACCCTTGATGAGGCGGCGATGGGCATCGAACTCATCGGCGCCATCCACGTACAGGTCAAGTCCACCTGCAGAATTGAGATCAACCACCTGCACTCCGATGTTAATAAGCCGGGCCGTGGTGGCCTCTGAGCTTGAAACCGCCGCTTCAAGCTTTTTACCGCTGTCCGCGAGTGCGTCGATGAAGCAATTAACGGTGCTGCCCGTGCCCACCCCAAGGATGCTGTCTGGTTCGACATAATTGACTGCTGCGGCGGCAACGTTCTGCTTGAGCTGGTCTTGAGACTGGTTCACGGGGAAGTGGTCCTGCTGATGTCGATGGCGCTATTGTGCGCTGTTCAGGATGAGAATGAAATCCTGCCATGCTCCGTGACCACGCCGTCGAGGGGCAGGTCCCAGGTTTCCCTGGGTAACGAGTTCAATTGCTGACAGGCGTAAGCGACTCCAAGTCTCAGGGGCTGGCGGGGCCGACCGTCCTTGAGCCATCGATCATAAAAGCCGCCCCCCAATCCGAGGCGGGTGCCATCGGCGTCAAAGGCGGCGAGGGGTAATAGCGCCCAATCAAGATCCGTAGCCTGAATTAATGGTGTTCCACGAGGCTCGTCGATACCGTATCGGTTCAGTTGCAGGGGCGTGGCCGGCGTCCATTCGTGCATGCTCATGATGCCCGGCCTGGTTGGATGAATGACCGGGAGCGCCAAGCGCAGATTGGCGCCATGAAGCTGCTCGAGCAGCGGCCTCAGGTCAGGCTCACCGTCAAACCCAAGAAAGGCGCCAATGCTGAGTGGCGACGTCCGTTCGATGGCTTTGAGTAAGTGGGCGATAATTGCCTCATCCGCCCGCGCACGGTCCATCGGCGCCATGCTCCGCCGCCGCCGCCGTGCGAGAATTCGCAATTCCGGCTTGCGCGTGGGGTCCGAGCTGTCGACTGGTCCTGGCATGAGGTATGGGAACGCTTTCTAGTGCCCGAGATAAATGAAATCCTCCGCGATGCCGATACGGACCCGGAGACCTTGAACCAGGGGTTCAGGTGGGGTAGCGCGCTGCGCTTCAGGCTTTTCGCTTAAAGCGAACATGCACACCAGCCGTCAGATTTGCCACCCCGAGGTCAATCATTAGGGACAAGGCATAAATCGGGCCCACTGGCGAACATCGCAGAGGACACCCAAAGTTTAGTCGATAACTGAGGCCAGCGCACCATCAAGCTGTTCGGCCAGTCGGCGAATGCGTTGATCTACCTGTTCGCTGCGCTGCTGATCTCTCGATTGGTGTTTGAGCAGTTCATCGGCCAGGTTGAGGGCGGTCATGACGGCGATGCGCTCGAGGGCCATCAGGTTTCCGCTTTGCTTGATTTCGCGCATCCGCTCATCGAGAAAGGAGGCTGCAGAGACCAGCGCGTCGCGTTCCCCCGGCTGGCAGGTGAATTGGTACTCCCGGTCGAGGATGGTGACTGAGATGGGGGTGGCTTGGCTGGACATTAAGTGGTTTGGATCAAATCTGTTCCAAAGCCTTCAGGCGATGGATCATCGCCTCCACCTTGGTTCTTGCCTCGTCGTTCTTGGCCACGAGAGCCGCTCGTTCAGCGACGAGAGAGTCCTGCCGGTTCTGAAGTGACAGATTTTCCTCTCTGAGTTTCTGAATCTGCTGCAATAAGGACTGCAGTTGTTGTTCCAGGCGCTCCAGATCCAGACCAGCTTGTTCCAAGGTGTCCATGGGGACACTATAATTTGGGCTTGATAGCCGGTCAATTGGCACGCTGCGCCGCCAAGGCTTCCGAGGAACTGCGGGGCGCTGCATGAACGGCTGCAATATTGCGGAGGAATTTAATGCCACCAGACGAACATCCGAGTTTCGAGAACGCTCTAAGCGATGCCCAAGGTGTGTTGGGTGCCCTTGAATTGGCCCAATGTCACGGCGTGTCCTGCGGGCTGATCTGCGCCGGAACACGCAGCGATGGAGGTGAATTCCTGAGTTTGCTTGACCAGCTGCAGATTCTCTCGAAATCCCCTGCGGCACTGCGTGAAGTGCTTGTTCGCCTGCATGCGACCACCCGCTCCCAGCTCGAAGATACCCAATTTCGTCTCGTGCTCTGGCTTCCCGATGACGATGAGCCACTCGAGGACCGCACCGCCGCCTTGGGCCAGTGGTGCACCGGGTTTCTGGCCGGATTGGGTGGCAGCGCCCGGTCCGTGGACGGGCTTTCTGAGGAAGCCACCGAGGCTATGACTGACCTTCGCGAGATCGCCATGGTGACGGTTGGGACCGGGGGGGAGGACGAAGCCAACGAGGAAGCATTCGCGCAATTGGTGGAGTACATCCGCGTGGTGGCCCTGCTGCTGCGAGCAGAACTCGAAGGCCCGAAGCAGGGTGATCCCATTCATTGAATTCGGGGCGAAAAAGCATGATCAAATCCACTGAATACGCAAAGCGGCGGGAGCAATTGATGCGTCGCGCGGGCGAGGGTGCCGTGATCATTGTCCATGCGGCTGCCGAAAGAATGCGCAATAACGATGTTCATTATCCCTATCGCCAAAACAGTGACTTCCTGTATCTCACGGGTTTCAAGGAAGCCCAGGCGACCCTGGTATTGCTGCCTGAATCCAAAGGCGGAGAAGCCATACTTTTTTGCAGGGAGCGCGACGCCACGCGGGAAATGTGGGATGGCCCCATGGTGGGCCTTGAAGGAGCCGTCAATGATTACGACATGGACCGTGCATTGCCCATTGGCGAAATGGACGCGCGTTTACCCAAGCTGCTGCGAGACCGTGAACGCATTTACTATGATCTCGGCCAATCTCACGAATTCGATGTCAAGCTGACGGGTTGGCTCAATGACTTTCGCGCTACACCACGACGCACTTTCCAGGTGCCCGACGAGATCATTGGTCTTGATCACATGCTGCATGACATGCGCTTGTACAAAAGCCGGGGCGAGCTGAGCGCCATGCGTAAATCGGCGCGGATCGCCGCGGCGGCGCACTGCCGTGCGATGCAGGCGTGTAAGCCTGGACTGTCAGAGGCAGATATGCATGCGGAGTTGCTGCATGCCTTCGTGGCCAACCACTGCGAGGCCAGCTATATCCCGATTGTTGGTGGAGGAGCCAACGGCTGCGTGTTGCATTACATTGCCAACCGTGATCCCTTGCGAGATGGCGATCTCCTGTTGATCGATGCGGGGGCGGAATATGACGGTTATGCCTCCGACATTACCCGGACATTTCCGGTGAATGGCAAGTTTTCGGGTCCCCAGCGGGATTTGTACGAGTTGGTGCTTGCTGCTCAGTTGCAGGCGATAGATACCGTTCGCTCCGGGCGACAGTGGGAAGAAGTCCACCGGGCTGCCGTGAATGCGCTGACCCAGGGAATGCTGGATCTCGGCATTCTCCAGGGTGATTTTGATGCAGCGATCGAGCAGGAATCCTACCGCCAGTTTTTTGTTCACAACACCGGTCACTGGCTGGGGCTTGACGTGCACGATGTAGGCGAGTATCAGATCGATGGGCACTCACGGGAGCTGGAGCCGGGCATGGTCCTGACGGTTGAGCCCGGCCTGTATATCCGTCCTGACGAGAAATCGGTGAGTCAACAGTGGCGTGGCATCGGCATACGCATCGAGGATGATGTCGTGGTGACTCGAGATGATCCTGAAGTCATCTCTGACCGTGTTCCCAAAACCGTGGAAGAGATCGAGCAGTTGATGGCCGGATCCGTCGCGTGAGTGAGGTCCACTCGGTGGATATCCTCGTCGTCGGCGGGGGGCTGATCGGCGGGAGTCTCGCCTGCGCGTTGGCAGGGCTCGATTATCAGGTGGCTGTGCTCGAGGCGGTCGACCGTGAACTGGACGATCACCCCAGCTTTGATGACCGGACGCTGGCCCTGACCCGGAGCTCCTGCTGCATCCTTGAGGGTATAGGCCTTTGGGGGCAGCTCGCACCGGATGCGACACCCATTCGCCAGATCATTGTCACGGAGATGAATCGACCCGGCCGGGTAGAGCTGGACGCTCAGGAACTCGGTTTAAAGGCTTTCGGAAACGTCATAGAGGCCCGGCGATTTGGTGTGGCTGTGCTCGAAACCCTCGATGGGTTGGAGGGTGTTACTTACGTGTGCCCGGCGCAGGTCAATGGACTGGAGCAGTCCGGAGACAGGGTAGCGGTGAGCTTTGAACGCGACGGTGTGCAGCATGAAATTCATTCGCGGTTGCTCGTCGCCGCGGACGGGGCGTCTTCGACAGTGAGGCAGTTGCTGGGCATTGGCGCCCAGTCTCATGACTACGGACAAAGTGCGGTGATCTGCAATGTGCTTACCGAGCAACCGCACGCGGGACGCGCCTTCGAGCGCTTCACCCCCACGGGTCCCTTCGCGTTGTTGCCTCATGTGGGCGAGCGCTGTGGTCTGGTCTGGTCAGCGACGACAGCCACTGCCCGGAAACTGCTGGATTTGACCGACGAGGAATTTCTTAACAAGGCACAGGAGCGGATGGGTGACGCACTGGGCGCATTGACCCGTTGCGGGCGCAGGAGCGCCTATCCGCTGCGACTTGTCCGCGCGCAGCGCGATATCGATGACCGTGTGGTCATCCTGGGCAATGCCGCGCATGCCATTCATCCGATCGGTGCACAGGGTTTTAACCTGGGTTGTCGGGATGTCGCCGTGCTGGCCGAAGTCCTTGCAGGTGCGCATGTGGAAGACCCTGGAGACTCCCGACTGCTGGAGCGCTACAGTCGCTGGCGCCGGCCAGATCAGCAGGCCACCATCGATCTCACGGATGGACTCACGCGTCTTTTTGCACGCTCGGGGTCCAGTATCGCCCTGTTGCGGACGGTGGGCTTGTGGGCTCATGCCCTTTCGCCGACCTTGCGGCGGCGCCTTGCGGTTCATTCAATGGGGTATCGGGGCCGCGTACCCCGCCTGTCCACGGGCGTGTCCATCCGGGGCTTGCGATCATGAATACGAGCGCCGGAAACTTCGATGTCATCGTGTTGGGCGGTGGCATGGTCGGTGCTACGGTCGCCAGTTTGCTCGCCCGCTGCGCGATGACGGTGGCGGTGGTCGATCATGAGGAACCGGCCCCTTTTCATGGTGACAGTGATGTGGGTCTGCGCGTGTCTGCCATCTCGCCCGGTTCGGCGCGCATCCTCGAGCAGGCCGGCGCCTGGGCCGGAATCACCCGCCAGCGTCATTGCCCCTATCGAAGCATGCAGGTGGAGGAGGCCGCACAAAGAGGATCGCTGGCATGGGAAGCGGACTCCTTTGGCATGGAGCGTTTGGGTACGATCGTCGAAAATAATCTCCTGGTCGGTT
This sequence comes from Candidatus Nitrosopumilus sp., assembly GCA_964225175.1. GTDB lineage: Bacteria > Pseudomonadota > Gammaproteobacteria > Xanthomonadales > SZUA-36 > WTJD01. The sequence continues at coordinate 30,516 of CAXQNK010000017.1, forward strand.
CCCTGTGGGACATGCTTCGAGCCAATCCGATGGTGGAAGCTTTTTGCGGGTCTGCTTGGGATGATTTGCAGCAGGACGAACAGGGTGTCTGTCTCGTGCTTGAGGGTGGCGAACGACTCGAAGCGCCGCTTCTGATCGCCAGCGACGGTGCGAGGTCTCAAGCCCGCGAGGCGCTGGGCGTGCGCCAGGAAGTCTGGGAATATAATCAGCGCGGCCTGGTTGCGGTGGTGGAAACACAGCAGGCCAACCCCGGGATAGCATGGCAGCGATTTCTTGAAGGCGGGCCGCTGGCTTACCTGCCCTTGCACGATGGTCGTTCCTCTATCGTATGGACACTACCGGAAGCACTCGCCAAAACCCATCTCGAGATGGATGATGCCGAGTTTATCCCTGCCCTGGCAGAGGCAGGCCATTCGTGGCTTGGAGGGCCCCAGCGCGTCGGTCCGCGGGGCGCATTTCCGCTCACTATGCGATTGAGTGAAACCTATACCGTCGGTCGTGTGGCCATGCTTGGAGACGCCGCCCATGCAGTTCATCCGCTGGCGGGCCAGGGCGTCAATCTGGGCCTTGCCGATGCGGCTGCCCTGGTGGAGTGCCTGTTGATGCCCGGCCCGGGCGAGCGCATGGATGATTTGGCCCGGCGGTTGACGCAATGGCAGCGCTGGCGCCGCTCCGAGAGCGAATTGATGGCTCGGGGAATGCATGCCCTCCACGCGCTGTTCATGGCGCCGGGCTTGTCCGGGTTGCGTGGCCTCGGCCTGCGAACGGTGGGCAGAAGCTGGCTGGCCCGGGATTTTTTGATACGACATGCAGCTGGCGTGTCGCGAAATGCTCCGCGACTTGCCCGTGGTGAACCCCTGAAGAAGCTGCTGCGGGCTGCATGATTGGACCGATGATATCGATTCAGGATCAGCGCAAGGGAGGGGGTCATGACAAATAAGCGGGTGTTCAGGCTCAGGGCCACCCGATCCGTGGCCAAGTCCTTGAATTGCGTTCTGCGCCTTGGCGTGCTGCTGTCTCTGCTCAGCGCTTCGGCCTGCCAGCAACGCCCGGTAGCCGTCACGGCCACGCCCCCGTACATCCCCGACCGGGGAAACCTGGCCGTGCGATGCGGCGCGCTGATCGATGGACTGTCTGATCATGTCACCCACGGTCGCGTCTTGCTGATTCGTGAAGGGCGAATTGTGCACATTGGCAATCGCGATGCAGCGATACCCGCCGATCTGCCGCTGCTGGATCTGGGCGCCTACACCTGCCTGCCGGGCCTGATCAATACCCATGTCCATTTTGACGCCTTGGCGGAGGACGCCGTCGATTATGGCGTTTATTATCGGCGAACCCGTGATGACCATCGCACATTGGCGCTGGAAGTTGCCAAGACCACGCTCGGGACAGGTTTTACTACTGTTCGAAATGTCGGTGCGTGGTTCCCCGATGCCATCTACCATGCCCGCGAACGCATTCGCTCAGGAGACGCAGTAGGCCCAAGAATCAGAACCGCGGGGCCGTACCTGACCATCCCGGGTGGTGGTGGAGATCTGACTTTCCCAGAAATTCCCACAGAGAAGATTCCCGCCGAGTCCCAGTCGGGCATTGCCAGCACACCAGAGGGGTTTGCTGATCGTGCCCGTGACGCCATAGAGCAGGGCGCTGATTTCCTCAAAGTCATTGCTTCAGGAGCTGTTTTTTCGGTGGGTGCGGATCCTGGTGCGCCGGAGATGACGGAGGCGGACATTGCCGCTGTCGTGAACGTGGCTCACGCGGCGGGCGTCAAGGTCACTGCACATGTGCACAGCGCTCAGTCGGCCAGGGATGCCATTCGCGCAGGCGTGGATTCCATTGAGCACGCTTCGTTGCTCGATGACGAAGCCATTGCCCTGGCTGCAGAGAATAATGTTGCACTCTCAATGGATATCTACAACGGCAGCTACACCGACACGGTAGGGCGAGCGCAGGGCTACCCCGAGGTTTTTCTGCAGCGCAATCATGACACCACCGAAGCCCAGCGTGTTGTGTTCGAGAAAGCCCTTGCCGCGGGCATTACCCTGTTATATGGCACAGACGCATCGGTTTTGCCGCACACGATGGGTGGCTGGCAATTCGCCATCATGGTCGAGCGGGGCATGGCGCCGATGGAGGCCATTCGGTCTGCAACTTCCGTTCCCGCGCAACACATGGGCCTTGCCCAGGATGTGGGCGCGCTTGCTCCCGGCCGCTTGGGTGACCTGATCGCCGTGCGGGGCGATCCGCTGGCGGATATGACTGTCCTGCGCTCAGTGGAAGTCGTGATCAAGGGTGGATTGGTATTTAAAAACCCCCATTAAGGCATGGCGCCGTTGGGTCTTACGGACCGGGTGATCGATCCCGAATACCATGTCGGGACTTGCGGTCATGTAGGTATATACTTCCTCATGATCGGGTCACGAAGAGGCTCGTGGGACATTTGGTGGTCAATTTGGCGCATATTTTCAGTTGACGACGCAGGCGATCTATAAAAATTGGCTCGAAAGAAATTCATTGCGACGGCAGTCGAGTCAACAACTTGGCCTGCAGGGTACAACCCGGGATTAGAAGCCAATTTATAATGCGCGCCCCTTAGCATCGGTTTTTGATGATGTCGGCGTGTGGTTTTGAAGCTGTCGCAAGGAATGGCCAGAGCGCTGATAAACCAGAACACTTTACGGGAGGAGCTACTAATGATCTACGAGTCAATCTTGGAGACCATCGGACACACACCGGTGATCCGTATCAATCGTCTCGGGCCTGAAAATGTGTCCATGTTCGTCAAGGTGGAAGCATTCAATCCGCTGGGCTCGGTCAAGGATCGCCTGGCGCTTGGCATTATCGAGGACGCAGAGCGCCGAGGTGCGCTCAAGCCGGGACAGACGGTCATCGAGGCGACCTCGGGCAACACTGGAATTGCCCTGGCCATGGTGTGCGCTGTGAAGGGCTATCCCTTCGTCTCTGTGATGGCCGACTCATTTTCAGTGGAGCGCCGAAAATTGATGCGATTCCTCGGTGCGCGCGTGGTTCTCACGCCAGCTGCAGAACGCGGTTCCGGCATGGTGCGCGTGGCGCGACAATTGGCTGAGAAGAACGGCTGGTTCCTGACCGAGCAATTCGACAACGAAGCCAACCCCAGCTATCACCGCAACACGACAGGCCCGGAAATTCTGCGCGATTTCGCTGGTCAGCCGCTGGATTATTTCGTATCGGGATATGGAACAGGCGGCACCCTCACGGGAGCAGGCCAGGTGATCAAGCTGGCGCGTCCGGACTGCAAGGTGGTGGTCACCGAGCCGGCGGGTGCGGCGCTGTTGGCAGGAAAGGAATGGCAGCCACACAAGGTGCAGGGGTGGACTCCGGACTTCATCCCCAGTGTCCTGGACCGTGAAGTCGCAGACGAAAACGTCCCGGTCACAGATGAGGAATCGATCGAAACCTCGCGCGCGCTGGCCACCCAGGAGGGTATTTTCTGCGGGATCTCTGCCGGCGGTACATTTGCTGCGGCACTCAAGGTTGCCGCGAACGCCCGCCCTGGGTCGGTCATTCTGGCGATGCTGCCCGATACCGGCGAACGCTACCTCTCCACGCCGCTGTTTGAGGGTATCAAGGAAGGCTCTGACGAGGAACTGATGGCGGGCCTGTCAGCGGCCTGATTTACGCCGCTTGACCGGATCTTTCGGGCCTTCCGCCGCGAGCAAGGCGGGCGGCAGCTGGCGGATGCATTCGGCAAGCGCCTGCATCAGGGACCGTAGCGGAGAACTCCTGCGCCAGACCAGGGCGATGGTGCGGCTGGGTGCACTGCCTGTGAATGGGCGTATGGTCAGGTTCTGGGTTGACGGCATGGGCGGTTTAACGGCCAGCACCGGCATCAGCGTCATGCCAACGCCGGCCGCCACCATTTGGCGCAAGGTTTCCATGCTCGTGGCGTGGAAATCCACTCGTTCCTGGGCGCCACCCATGGCGCAAACTTCGAGCGCCTGGGCTCTCAGACAGTGGCCATCCTCCAGCAGCAACAACTCCTGGCCTTTGAGCTCTTCGACCCGAATGCTCTGACTATGGGCCAATGGGTGCTCTGAGGGTGCAGCGAGCATGAAAGGTTCATCGAAAAGAATTTCGATGTCCAGGGCATCGGATTCAATCGGCAATGCCAGTAAGGCGGCATCCAGCTTGCCTGAGTCGAGCTGGCCCAGCAACTGCTCTGTTTTCTCCTCCGCGAGCTGTAATTTCAGCTCAGGAAATCGAGCGCGCAACAGCGGCATGATGTGTGGCAGCAGGTAGGGCGCCAACGTAGGGAACAGCCCCAGTCGCAACAGCCCGGTCTCCGGGTTTCGGCTGCGGCGCGCGGTCAATCGAATTTGTTCGATATCACGGAGCACGTGCTGGGCACGTTGTACGATTTCCTCGCCCACGGGCGTCAGCTGGACTTTTCGGGGTATGCGCTCAACAAGTTGGACGTCCAGTTCCTCCTCGAGCTTCATGATCTGGGTGCTGAGAGTAGGCTGGCTGACAAAGCAGGCATCGGCTGCCTTGCTGAAGTGTCTCAACTCAGCCAATTTGACCAGGTACTGAAGGGCTCTGAGGTTCATTGATGATTTTAATATTAAATACCAAATTTCATTCTAATCATTATTTCCTATTGATCAAGCGGGTTTGGCACCGTGCAGGTCCGGCCTCGATATAATTAAGGCCATGCGCATTCTTCGGATCATGTTCTCGACGGCTTTGTGCCTCGTTGTTCAGGTTGGTGAAGCGCAGGCCCTGACTCAGGAGCAAATGGCGAGGCTGGTGGCCGGCGATGCGCTGGTCGGCGCCGTCGAGTCTGAGGCATCCGGTGGCGCCGTGCGGGTTTCGCTCTTGATCTGGGCGCCGGTAGAGCGGATCTGGGATGTCCTGCTGTCTTGTGAACGGAGCTTCGAGTATGTGGATGGTCTTCGTCGTTGCGAATTTGAGGTCGAGGGACTGGAGTTCGCGAGGGTCAGACAAACCGTCAAAAAACATGTCTTGCTGCCCACGCTCGATTACCTGATCGAATTCAATCGGGTGCCCTTCGAGTCGATTCGTTTCCAAAGGGTCTCCGGTGATCTGAAAGCACTTGAGGGGCATTGGACTTTCAGAGCACTCGATGACGAGGAGGCGGTATTGGTCACCCACGAAATACGGGTTCAACCCAGCTTTCCGGTTCCACGCTGGCTGGTCAGGCGGAACATGGCTCGCGGTGTACCCGACATGCTGTACTGCCTTCGCGCGGTGGTGTCCGGCGCCCCCAGTGCCGCACGCGAGACTTCAGACCGAGACAGCTGCCCGTCTCCGGCCTCACCAGGCTAGGGGTTTATTTCAGAAAATAACCAAAATCCATGTCCAACAGTATGGCCACGCCCCAGGAGGCCTTGCGCTTTTCCTCCAGTTCATAGCGTGGCCAGCTCAGGGTGGGTCCTATGTTCA
>CAXQNK010000018.1:0-4768 GCA_964225175.1 Candidatus Nitrosopumilus sp.
CCGCCTTGAGCCTGCTCTTCGCACGCTTTTTCCGCTGGTAGGCAATTCTGAGCACATCGAGGGCGCCAAGGCGTCGATTGAGATGATGAATGCACACCTCGATCGTCTGGATGTTCTTGTGAACCCCAGGCCATATCTAGGGGGAGAAACGCTCTCGCTCGCCGACTGTGCCTATGCCACCACCCTGTTCATGATGGAGGACATTGCAAACAGCATGGGTCTTTCGCCTCGAGTTTCACAGAAAATCAGCGGCTGGCGTAACACCCTCTACGCAACCGACGTGGTTCGCCAAATTATTGATCAAAATCGGGCCGCCATAGCCGCCTGGATCGCGACAAAACTCAACTAAATCTCTGTTTGCAGGATAAATCGCTCACCTATTGACCCAGAAAAGGCTCGCCTGAGGGCTCCAACATTCGTTTGCGGATCTTCTCCGGAAAGACCATCCCTGGCTGACGGTCATAACTGAACAACAAGGTTTGACGGGATCGCCGACTCTTGCCGATCGGTGCCACGCGATGCAACGACCGCCTGCCCATGAAAAGGATGAACGTCCCAGCGGGTGCATCGGCTACATCAGGAGTTTCCTCTCCCGAAAAAATCGCACCTACCCGGTCATAATTTTCATCTGCCTCGTTACGGATCAACGGGGCATATTCAAAATCGCCACCCTCTTCCGCAGATTGAAGGACCAATGACACCGCTCCGTCGTTGGTATCGTAATGCCACCCAAACTCATCGCCGGGTTCCATGATGTTGAGCCTCACCGATATATTGGGACAGGCCGAATTGAATAGCTGTTCATAACCAAGAAGCTGCCGAACAAATTCGGTCAACTCCGGGAACTGAAAAAGGCGCACGCAGAGCCCCTTGGAGTCCAATTGGTCCCTGGTCAAGACACCACAACGCCGATCGAAAACACGGCTTCTGGGGTGGGTTTTCGAGAATCCTGTGTTCTTCAGCCAACCATAAGGGGTCGCAGGAAAATTTACTCGACGCATCTCGCTCTCAAGTTGCGTCACTTCATCTGATATCTCTTGCAAAAAGACAGGTTTCAGAAAGCCTTTCAGAGCGCAGATGGCCCGCTCTCGCATCATGGCCTGGCAACTCTCGATCAGAGTTCTGCCAGCGCAAGACTCCAAGTTGTCAATCGGATAGCGTTCGAGGTCGATGAAATCGGCAAGTGCGTCCATTGGTGCGATGGCCTAGGTATGTGATGAATTAAACATTAACTCGGCAAGGTTATTGATTCGTCTTAACTTAACCGAATGAGAGACGTTCTGCCACTGAGACTTGGTTTATCTGGATATAATCGCCAGTCTTGCAACTGCGTGCATTTTGATGCTCGTCTCACTCCGATGCAATACGTGACCTGAATGAAGAACCGCTTTAGATTTTTATTTCTGCTTGCTGCAGTGATGTCTGTTGGCGGTTGTGCTGGGTCCGGCGACAGTGGCACGTGGGGCTGGTACGTTATCTCGCCCAGCACAGCGCAGGGCATGACCAATATTCAATTCCTGCTTGGCGGGTTGAAGGATACGATCGTGCTGTCCATTGTTTCGATCGCGCTCGCGATGGTGCTGGGTTTTCTCATCGCACTGCCGGGTATCGCGACTAACCGAACGGCGCAAGCGATCAATGTCGCCTACGTGGAATTGGTTCGAGCGGTCCCTCTGCTGGTCCTAATACTCTGGGTGTATTACGGCCTTCCCCAGGTGTCCGGTATGAGTATCAGTATTTTCCTGGCGAGCGTGCTGGCACTTGGGATATCCGACTCCGCCTTTCAGGCCGAGATTTTCCGGGCGGGAATCCAATCGATTCAAAGAGGTCAGATTGAGGCGGCCGACGCGCTGGGGCTGAAATACAGCCAGAAAATGCGCCTCATTATTCTTCCTCAGGCGATCAAGGTGATCTTGCCTCCTCTGGGCAACCAGTTCGTCTATATGCTGAAAATGTCATCACTGGCATCAGTAATCGGCATGCAGGAACTCACCCGCAGGGCAAACGAGCTTGTCGTAACCGAATACCGCCCGCTGGAGATCTACACCTTCCTGATTCTGGAATACCTGGTATTGATTCTGATCGTGTCGGCCGGCGTGCGATGGCTGGAACGGAAGATGCACACCGAAGAGCGTTGATCCGCAACGCTAAACAATAAACACGATCAAGCGGCTATTCCTTCAAAAACGCCCTGAACTCCTTAATCAGCGCGTTGGCGGCGGCTGTGACAAACTGCCTGCCGTGCTCGTGTTCAGCGAGTTCTGAAAAAGACCCTACCCTGCCGTCTGAAAAATTCTCCCTGTGCTCACTCGCAGGTCCATGGTAGTCACCCGCCGCTTCGCGAATTTCATCTTTCGACAATGCGCGCGGCGGATCCGCGTTCTCGCGCTTAACCGTGCGCACAGCATGTTGGGTGATCGCAACTTCGGACGGTGTGCCGTGCAGACCTTCCCACTCCCCATAGAGTTGTTGACGCAAGGCATTTACCTTAGGGAAATCCCACCAGTTACGGATCTTGATCCTCGGGGAGGCATCGTCGTGTCTGAGGTAAAGATCATGGACTGCGCTTCTCAACGGCGCAAGATTAGCGCCATGGCCATTGAGTACGTAGATCCGGTCAAACCCACTGCGCATGAGAGAGTTTGTAATTTCCGTGAAAATCCTTGAAAAAGTCTGCGCAGAAAGAGAGATCGTCCCAGCGAATCCAAGATTAAACTGCGCTGGGGCATAGTTCAGCACCGGCGCAACCAGAACAGATTCTTGCTCTGCTGCCCGCAGTGCAATGGTTTCAACGCAGATGGCATCTGTCCCAATCAGCCCAACTGGGCCGTGCTGCTCCAGCGAACCGGTGGGCAAGATGATGGCGGTGCAGGTCTTTAGGTAATCTTCGACCTCCTGGCTGGTTGCCGTTTGAAGATTCAAGTTCTAGACCTATTCATGTATGGATCAAGCCATTATTGTAGAAACAAAAAAGGCCCGTGAAAACGGGCCTTTTCCGTCAGTTTTAAGGACTACAGCTGTTTACAGGCCCCACTTTTTCTTGAGGCCGTCAAAGAAGCCGCGAGCCTGCTGCAGTGAAATCCAGTGATTCACGTAGTTGATCCAAACCTGATCACCCTGCGGCAGCAAGACAGCAAGCGGTGTCCGGGCCTTTGCCTGATCCACCGGCACAATCATCATCTGATCGGGATACTTCTCGACCAGTTTGTGTGCTTCAATGTTTGAAGTAATGCTTGCATCAGAACGTCCCGCCAACACGTCCTGCCAATCACGGGCCGGTGATTCGACGACGACGTGAGTTGCGTTGGGGAAGAAGGTCTTAATGTACTGCTCCTGCGTGGTGCCAAGGTTTGCCGCGACCTTCACTCCCGCCTGGTTGATGTCATCCCAGGATTTGAAACGGTCTGCATTCTTTTTGTGGATCATCGGCAATTGACCGACTTCCACATAAGAGATTGAATATCCAGCGACCTTGGCGCGCTTAGGATTTACCGAAGCCGAACCGGTCATGTGATACTTGTCGGCGGTAACGCCGGCCACCAGGGTTTTCCAGTCCGTCGGGACATACTCAATCTCAACGCCAAGATCTTCGGCCAGTTTGGTGCTGACATCGATATCAAAACCGGTGTACTTGTTGGTCGCGGCATCGCGCATCGTCATTGGGTTCCAGTCACCGGTGGTACCCACCTTCAATACACCCTCTTTGAGAATTGTATGAAGCACGGAGTCCGCCGCGTGCGCGCTGGTAGCCAGCAACGGTGCGGCAAGAACAAAAATGCTTCGTGCAATTAATTTCTTAAACTGATTCATCAGGTTACTTCCTCCGTTATTTCCTCTCGGGTTAAAACTACAAAACTTCCTTATTGCTGTCGTGGAATCTCTTCTACTCCCCCTCAAATGTCTCACAGGTCTGCTTTACCATCAACTCCCGCTCTTGAGGGTCCTTATTCCCGCTGTTGGCCACCGTGTTGGCGACCGCTTGCCCAAACCCCTTTCTTTGCTGGTCATTGAGTTGAATCCTGAACACAGTGTCTTGAGTGTAGGTTGGCACGATTTCGCCTTCCTCTCTTGCCTGAGGCGCCGGCTCCTCGCCCGAACGCAGCTCTGTCACACGTTTTCGCAAAAGACGTCGCAGGCGAGCGACGCCGGCATCGGAACTGGCAAGATTTTCGCGATCATGGATGGCAATCGGGCCTTGGGATACCTGCGCCTCATAGTCTCCCGGATGCCTCTGCGCTTCCTCGTGCGATCGCTCGGTCGCGGTCTGGCCGATAAAGTCAATCCCTTCCTTGCCAATCTGCGAACGATCACCCTGATTCTCGGGATCCAACTCGGCGCTTAAGTAGCGCCAGCCAATGGTGCGTGTTGAGGTATTGTCGAGCGGCACAACCCAGCGCAACAGTGAACTTCGCTGGAAAAACTTCTCGTTTTGCGCTTCTTCCCAGATTGCGCCAGTCTGATTGGCATTAGGCAGGATCGACTCCACCGTTCGGTTCCAGACAAATTCGCCAACCTGCCGTGTTTGAATATTGATCATTCCCAAAGGACTGTCCTGGTACTCAATGATCTGATCTACGCCAGAAGCGGCTCCAAACTGGATTCCGCTGACATTGGAGTGCAGATGAACCACGTGCACGGGGTCCTGAGTGTTCTCATAGATTTGCAGCCAGTTGCATGGCGTTGAGAGAGAAAAAGGCACTTTCTCCACTCCCGTGTCGGCCTGCGTATCAAATATTGGAAAAGGCGGTCTGAGTTCTGGAGGACCAAG
>CAXQNK010000019.1:0-37513 GCA_964225175.1 Candidatus Nitrosopumilus sp.
GCGGAAACGCAGTCGAGCGCGGGATTCGACGCGGCTTTGCGGGCCTCGCCTGTCGTCTCTGAACTCCGCAAGGTGCGGAATATTCGCCCCGGTTTTCAGAAAGGGCTCTGGCGGGGACTGCTGACCGCAGCCATCGAGACCGTGACTGCCGGACGACTGCCGAGAACCCTGTCCAATCATGCAGACCATTCAGTACTCGAACGCGTGGACGCGCACAGCTCGTCAGACCGGCATTGGGTCGATCGCGAACTGCCACCGCGCGACCGGCTGGCCTCGGTCTATTTTGCCGCGACGGAGCATGACGAAGATCAGCCCATCCACCTCCAGATCACGGACCCAGAAGTGTGCACCACCCGTTGCGCAACCGAGTTCAATCACCCCTGCACACGATTCTGCCCCGCCCAGGTCTACGAGATGGTCGAGGAGCCCGAGGGGTTGAGACTGCAGATAAATGCCGCCAACTGTGTACATTGCAAGACCTGCGACATCAAGGATCCCTATCAGGTGATCAACTGGGTGACGCCCGAGGGGGCCAGCGGGCCCAACTACCAGAATATGTAAACCAGGAGCCAGGGTGAGTGAAATGAAGATTTTGGTCGGAATCAAGCGCGTCGTGGATTACAACGTCCGCATTCGCGTCAAGAGTGACGGCAGCGGCATCGAGACCGATGGCGTGAAAATGAGCATCAACCCTTTCGATGAGATCGCCCTGGAGGAAGCATTACGGCTGCGTGAGGCAGGACAGGCCAGTGAGGTCGTCGTGTTCTCAACGGGTGGAGACGAATGCCAGCAACAACTTCGCACAGGTCTGGCGATGGGCGCGGACCGGGCCATCCAGATCAAGACGGATGCTCCAGTTCAGCCGCTGACCAGCGCGCGAGCCATTCACGCCCTTCTCGAGCGTGAGGCAGCTGAACTCGTGATCCTGGGCAAGCAGGCCATTGATGCTGACAATAACCAGACAGCCCAGATGCTCGCGGGTCTCTGGGGCCGGCCTCAGGCCACGTTCATTTCGGAACTGGAACTCAGCGACGGGGTCGCGCGGGTAAAACGCGAGGTAGACGCGGGACTCGAGTCCATCGAAATCAGGCTACCCGCTGTGCTTTCCGTCGACCTGCGCCTGAACGAACCCCGATTCGTCAAACTTCCTGACATCATGAAAGCTAAACGTAAACCGCTGGATGTCATAACGCTGGACGAGCTTGATGTGCGTCCTGAGAACGATCTGCAAGTCACCCACACCGCACCGCCACCGGCGCGCAGCCGCGGCATCATGGTCGAGGACAGCAGCCAGCTGGTTGCTGAACTCAAAAACCGCGGTTTGCTGTAAGGAGAACACCATGAGCCAGATCCTGATCATCGCAGAACATGATGGCACCGAACTGAATCCCAGCATTGCCAAATGCGTGAGCTGCGCTGCAGCCATTGGTGGTGAAACGGACATCCTGGTCCTCGGACACGGGGTGGACAGCGTAGCGCAGCAGGCTGCGAGCCTGAGCGGCGTGCGCGAAGTCATCACGATCGAGGCCGAACACCTCGACCACCCGCTGGCAGTGAACCATGCCGAAGAGCTTGCAGCCATGGCCACCAGTTACAGCCACGTGCTGGCGCCTTCCACGACCTACGGCAAAGACGTTCTGCCGCGCGCCGCAGCACTGCTGGGAGTTAACCAGATCAGCGACATCATGTCCGTTGAGGGCCCGCTGCACATGAAACGGCCCATCTACGCAGGCAACGCCATAATTGACGTGCATGCACCCGAGGGCGCTACGCTGGTCGGTACGGTACGGGTCGCATCATGGCCCAGTGCAGATGCCGACGGGCAGGCCAGCATCCGAACAGAATCAGCACACACGGCCGGATCAGCCGATACGAACTGGCTCGGGCTCGAGTCTGGTGGCGGAGAGCGCCCCGACCTGCAGACGGCCCGCCTTGTGGTATCCGGAGGCAGAGCGTTGGGCAGCTCTGAAAACTTCAGCCTGATCTATGACCTGGCCGACCGGCTCGGCGCCGGCGTCGGCGCGTCCCGGGCCGCGGTCGATGCGGGCTATGTGCCCAACGACATGCAAGTCGGCCAGACCGGAAAAATCATCGCCCCGGACGTTTATTTTGCCTTCGGTATTTCAGGGGCAATCCAGCACGTCACGGGCATCAAGGATGCCGGCACCATCGTGGCGATCAACAAGGATTCAGAGGCACCCATTTTCGAGATTGCCGACATCGGGCTGGTGGGCGACCTGTTTTCGGTCATACCGGAACTGCAGCAACAAATCGACTGAGGCACAGGCATGGAGACCTTGCCTCTCTGGTCCCCGGCTCCGGAACGTATAGCCCGTGCCAGGATGACCCGGTTCATGGAGGTGGTCGCAACCACCTTTGATCCCCAGGTGCGGGACTACGCCTCTCTGCACGCATTTTCCATACGTGAACCCGAGAATTTCTGGACGGCGGTCTGGAAATTTTGCGACGTGATCGGGGAACAGGGTCAAACGGTGATTCAGCATCAGGAACGGATGCCCGGTGCCCGATGGTTTGGGGAAGCGCGCCTTAATTTTGCAGAAAACCTCCTGCGGTATCGGGATGAGCGTCCCGCAATCCTGTTCGAATCGGAAACGGGCATCACGCGAAGCCTCAGCCATGCCGAACTGTACGCGGAGACTGCGGCCATTGCCGCGGCACTCAGGGCACTCGGAGTCGGTCCGGGCGATGTCGTCGCGGGCTTCCTTCCCAATATTCCAGAAACGGTGATCGCCATGCTGGCGACAACCAGCCTCGGAGGCATCTGGTCTTCGTGTTCACCCGATTTTGGTACCCAGGGGGTCGTCGATCGTCTTGGACAGGTTCGTCCGAAGGTTCTGTTCGCCGCGGAATCCTACAGTTATAACGGACGTGAACACGACTGCAAACAGAGAATTGAAGACATCACCGAGGCCATTGGCAGTATTGAACGGGTCGTGCTCATTGACTACCTCGAACCATCCGGCACAAGCCTGCGGGGGCCTGTCATTCGCTGGCAACAGTTCAGGGACCCATCCGAAAACCTCATCGATTTCGCGCGATTACCCTTTGAACATCCGCTTTATATCCTGTTTTCCTCGGGAACAACAGGCGTGCCCAAATGCATCACGCACGGGGCCGGAGGCACACTGCTGCAACACCTGAAAGAACACGTGTTGCACACCGACCTGGGCAACGAGGACCGAATCGGCTATTTCACGACCTGTGGCTGGATGATGTGGAACTGGCTGGCGAGCGCTCTGGGCACCGGCGCGGCCATTGCTTTGTACGAAGGCTCGCCTTTCTACCCGCATCCGGCCCGGATGTTCGACTTCGTCGTGAACCAGAAACTCACGGTCTTCGGCACGGGGGCCAAAATGATTTCTTCCTGGGAAAAAGCAGGCATCAGGCCCGAGGAAACCCATGACATCGCATCATTGCGCACGCTGCTGTCGACGGGCTCACCATTGGCGCCGGAAGGTTTTGATTACGTCTACGAATCCATAAAACCCGACTTGTGCCTTTCCTCAATCTCCGGGGGCACCGACATTATTTCCTGCTTCGCGCTCGGTTGCCCCATCCTGCCCGTCTGGCGAGGAGAATTGCAGTGTGTCGGGCTGGGCATGAATGTCGAAATCAGGCGTGATGATGGCAGCCCGGCGGAGAAAGGCGAGACGGGTGAGCTGTGTTGCGCCAACCCTTTTCCATCGATGCCGGTGTGCTTCTGGAATGATGAAGACGGCAGCCGCTACCACGCCGCCTATTTCGAGAAATTTCCGGGTGTCTGGGCGCACGGCGATTTTGCCCAGGTGACCCTGCATGACGGCATGATGATCTTCGGGCGCTCGGATGCAACACTCAACCCGGGCGGTGTACGCATAGGCACTGCTGAAATTTATCGACAAGTGGAAAAGCTGGACGAGGTGATCGAGAGTATCTGTATTGGCCAGGACTGGGAGCAGGATGTCCGCGTCGTCCTGTTCGTACGCCTGCGCGAGGACCTGGAATTAGACGAGGCCCTGCGGGATCGGATCCGGAGTGCGATCCGCAGTCAAACCACGCCACGGCATGTCCCGGCGAAGATTCTCCAGGTCCAGGACATTCCCCGAACCGTCAGCGGCAAAATCGTCGAGCTTGCCGTACGGAATGTCGTTCATGGCCGGCCGGTAACGAACACGGATGCACTGTTGAATCCGGAGGCGCTTGGGGAATACGCAAATCGCGAGGAACTGCAGCGCTAAGACTCCAATTCATCCCGCCGCAACGGTGCAGTTCCAACGAAACCGCGTGAGCAACGGATCGCAACAACGGAGACCTAGATTTCAGTTCTCCGTCGCAGGTAGTTGAGCAGGTCCAAGCGAGTGATCAATCCAAGAAAGTCGTCTCCATCTTTCACGATGGCGACGTAGTCCTGACTGAAAATGGGAATCAGATGGCGAACCGGTTCGTCGGCCTGGATCACGGTCAGTTCACTGACCATCACCGACCGGACCGGTTCCTGAAAATGATCCTCCCTCTCCAGCACACCAAGCAGCAGATCGGACTCGTCGATGATCCCGACAATCTCATCCCCTTCCATGACCGGAAGCTGAGAGACATCATAAAGTTTCATGCGCTTGTACGCGTTGGTGAGCGGTTCATCGGGAGTCACCGTCACCGTGTCGTGCGATACGTACGGTCGCGCAATGAGATCCCGCAAATCCCCATGCTTGTCCGTGTCGATGAACCCCTGGTCACGCATCCAGATGTCGTTGTACATCTTGGAGAGATAGCGGTTTCCGGTATCGCAAGCAAACACCAGGACTTTTTTTGGCGTGGTCTGCTCGCGGCAATATCGCAAGGCGGCCGCCATCAAAGTCCCGCTGGAAGAGCCACCCAGTATGCCCTCTTTCTCGAGCAATTCGCGACCAGCCAGAAAGCTCTCACGGTCTGAAATTGAATAGGCCTTGCTGATTCGGCTGAAATCACTGATCACCGGAAGAAAATCTTCCCCTATCCCCTCCACTAACCAACTGCCGCTCTTGTCCGACAAAACACCGTCGTTGATATACCGCGTCAGTATCGAGCCCTCCGGATCCGCCAGAATCAATTCAAGCTCCGGCGCCACCCTGGCGAAGTAACGAGACAGGCCCGTAGCGGTTCCGCTCGAGCCCACACCGAGCACCAATGCATCCAGCTCGCCGTCCATCTGGCGCCAGATCTCAGGTCCGGTGGTTTCCTCGTGCGCGGCGGGGTTGGAGGTGTTGCCAAATTGATTGATGAAATAACTGTTCGGTGTCTCATCAGCAATTCGCTGCGCCATGTCCTGATAATATTCCGGATGACCCTTGGCGACATCCGAGCGGGTCAATACAACCTCTGCACCCATGGCCTTGACGTTGGAAATTTTTTCCCGGCTCATCTTGTCGGGAATAACCAGGATCAATCGGTAACCTTTCTGCGCTGCAACCAGCGCCAATGCAAGCCCGGTGTTGCCGGCGGTCCCCTCCACGAGCGTGGACCCCGGCTTTATGAGTCCGGCCTGCTCGGCGTCTTCGATCATTTTCAATCCAATACGGTCCTTGATTGAACCGCCCGGATTCTGGGTCTCCAACTTGACGTACAACTCGCAGGGACCGACATCCAGCGAGTTCACGCGAACAATAGGCGTGTTTCCAATCAAATCAAGAATACTGTCATGAACTTGTTTCATATCGACGACTTCTGCCTACGCCCGGATACGTCAGGAATCAGCTGAACCACCCGGGACATTTGCCGAAAATAGAGCGGCCGGGACTTCCCGGCCGCGAGAATTTTTTAATTCTTTGTCCGCGTCAAGCGGTGGCAGCATCCATGATCCTCGCCAATCGATCCTTGGCGAAGAGCTTCTCCTTTTTCAGCTGGTTGAGCGCCAAGTCCGCCATTGGCGCGGTGCCCAATTCCGCAGCAGTGACTTGCTCTTCCAGTTCCTGGTGGCGGTTAAAAATACGTCGGAAATCCTCATCCTCTTTCATGAGCTTTTCCATGATCGGTTGACGGTGTTCAAACATCAATTATCTCCTCCGAGTGTCCTTCAGACAGACTCGACGCAACCCGCTTGAAGCAGGACACATGTCGTGTTGATCTGAGAGTGTGTGGTTTAAGAATGGATGGGAATTCGCTAACAAGGCGGACGCGGCTGGAATCAACCGCTGCCTTCATCCACGAATTC
Source organism: Candidatus Nitrosopumilus sp. (assembly GCA_964225175.1). GTDB lineage: Bacteria > Pseudomonadota > Gammaproteobacteria > Xanthomonadales > SZUA-36 > WTJD01. The sequence continues at coordinate 6,188 of CAXQNK010000019.1, forward strand.
CTTTTTTGAAAGTTGCCATACCCATGACTATGGGTGAAACACTAGCTTAATCCTGTTCTGAAGGCAAGTATCTGCGACCCGCCCGCGGCTTCCAAATCAGGCCTCAGGGGTCATCCAGCAAAATCACATCGACGCGCCGGTTTAATGATCGGCCTGCTTCGTCCTCGTTGGTGGAAATTGGGAAATCCTCTCCCAGGCCAACCGAGATCACACGCTCCTGATTCAGACCCAGCTCAACCAGTGCCTCCATCACCGCATCCGCTCTGCGCTGGGACAGCTCGAGGTTGGCCTCGGCGCTGCCGACTGAATCAGTGTGCCCCTCGATGCGAATTTTCTTCTCCGGTTCACTCTGGAGCAATTCCACAACCTCCACGAGATTGGAGTGCGTGGTATCGAGAAGCACCGACTCACCGGTTTCGAAGAGTACGTCGCCAAGGGTCACAACAACACCGCTTTCGGTTTGCCTCAATTGCAGATTTTCGAGTTGCTGACGCAAAGTATCGGCCTGTTGAATAGCAAGATCTGCCTCTCGCCGCGCCAGGGCAACTTCAGAGGCTCGAGACTCGGCAAGTCGCATTGCCTGTTCCGCCTCCTCCATTGCCAGCTCAGCATTGCGAGCCTGCTCCGCACCTTGCTGCAAAGCCGCCTCTTTCTCTTCACGCTCCCTTTGCGCCTCTTCCTCGGAGGCGGCAAATAACATCCGGGCACGTTCCGCCTCTGCCCGGGCGCGCTCCGTTTCAAGCTGGCCCGCCTTGACCAGCATGTCGGACTTGGATTGCTGCAGGGCAAGATATTCCTGCTCAAGCTGTTCCCTCTGCGCGATGGTCCTGGCGATCTCGATTTGGCGGTTCGCCATGTAGAGCAGATGGATCCTGACCGATTCATTTCCCCCTGCCTGTTCAGCCGTTCGCAGCGCGCGCTCTGCCTCACCCAATGCGAGTGGAGCGTAACCAGTCAGTTCCGGGTCCGACTTGAGTTGCTCAAGCTGTGCCCGGGCGCGCTCCAGGGCAAGGTCTTTCTTGGGCGCGCTTTGGCATGCGGCAAGCAGCGCAAACGAGCCAAGCAACAGGATCCTTCGGACCCTCACTTGAACTGCTCCCCGTAGTTGGCCTCGAGTTCCTCACGGAGAATTTCGTTCGTCCGGGACAATTCTGATACTTTTCTTCGCGCCGTGGCGGTTCGCGACTTTTCTATCGCAAGTTCAGAGTTGATTTCCGACTCCTCGATAAGCCAATAGGCGATGTCGAATTGCTTGGACTCCATGCCCCTGCGCGCATTGGCAAGCTTTTCCCGGGCGAACCTGAGTTCAACGGGCGCCAGTTCCTCCGCCCCCACGCGTTCTGCTGCCACGATGGCTTCCTCAGCCGCCTCGAATGCACTCGGCTCGGGCTTTGTGGTGGCACAACCGGCCAACACGCCCACTGACAGCAGCACTGCTATATTTCGCGACATGGATCTATCCGTTCAATGGTGATGAACCGGATTATGACCGATCCGACCAGACGAGGTAAAACATCACCGTATCGGAGCGTCAGGCTGAAGCTCCGGAGCAGCCGCCGTGAAGGCCGGCAATTCACGGCAGCGTTCCACCACCCGCTGAATACGTTTGTAGGGGCCCATGTCACACTTAAACCGCTCCGCATTGTAAACCTGTGGCAGGAGGAAACATTCCACCAGCCCCGGTCGGGAGCTGAAGCAAAACGGCATGGGTTCGGCATTGTCCAGCAACTTTTCCAGTGCATCGAAACCGGTAGCCATCCAGTGATGCATCCACGACTGGAGTGCAGCCTCATCGACGTCAAATTCGCGGGCAAGGTATTGCTGGACTCGAAGATTGTTCAGGGGGTGGACATCACAGGCGACCAACTGAGCTGCGGCGCGAGCCTGCGCCCGATCTGCAATTGACTCGGGCAGCAACGGGTCGTTGGGAAAAGCCTCATCGAGATATTCACAGATCGCCATGGACTGGGTCAGCACTTTCCCGTCATGAACCAGGGCCGGCACGAGACCCTGGGGATTGATGGACAGAAACGAGGCTTGCCGATGAACGCCGCCATCGCGTACCAGGTCAATGGAAAGCTGCCGAAAATCAAGCGATTTCAAATGCAGTGCAATGCGCACCCGGTAGGCGGCCGAACTTCTCCAGTAGTCATACAGCAACAGCCCTGAATCACCCCCCATGTCGCGTGATCACCTGGTCTATGCTGCCGAAGATACTGCGTCCTTCTTCATCCAGCATCTCGATCCGGATGCGGTCGCCAAAGGCCATGAAGGGTGTGGTGGCCTGACCCTCGGCGATGATTTCGAGCATTCGCTTTTCCGCAAGGCAAGAGGCGCCCAGCGAGGTGTCCTGATTGGCGATGGTACCGGAACCTACAATCGTACCTGCCGCCAGAGGACGAGTTTTCGCCGCATGCGCAACGAGTTCGGCAAAATTGAACTGCATGTCGACTCCAGCATCCGGATGCCCGAACCAGTTTTCATTCAAATGGGAAATCAGGCGTCGGTGCAAAGTGCTGTCGCGCCAGAACTCACCAAGCTCATCCGGCGTCACGAGAACAGGCGACAAGGCGGAGCGAGGCTTGGATTGCAAAAACCCGAAACCCTTGGCCAATTCGCCGGGAATCAGGTTACGCAAGCTCACATCATTGACCAGGCCAATGAGCTGAATATGGTTTGCCGCCGCGTCCACCCCCACTCCCATGGGGACATCATCCGTCACGACGATCACTTCTGCCTCGAAATCAATTCCGTATTCCTCACTGGGAACGGGGACGGGATCGCGAGGCCCCAGAAAACCTGAGGAGGTGGCCTGGTACATCAGCGGGTCACTGTAGAAGGATTCAGGCACTTCCGCTCCACGTGCCTGGCGGACTCTCTCCACGTGCGGGAGATAGGCACTGCCATCCAGAAATTCGTAAGCTCGTGGCAGCGGCGCGGCCAGTGATTCGAGGTTCAGGTGCTGACCCTCGATCCGACCTGAATTCAATGCCTCGGATATCGCGTTCAGGCGCGGTGCGCTGGACGACCAGTCGTCAAGCGCGAACTGCAGGGTCGGAGCAACCTCGACGGCCTCTGCGTAAGTACTTATCTGACGATCAACAACCACCAGGGTGCCGTCACGCCCGCCTCTTTTGAGTGATGCGAGTTTCACTTGATTACTCTCCTGACTGACTCATTCCAATGGCTGCGGATCAGGCTTTCCATGAATCCACGTACTCCGGCCATTCAACAGTTTCTGCGCTCTGCGAAACCTCCAAGGCATCACGGGTGTCAATCATCACCGCCACCTCATCAGTGCCAGCTGCGCTCTGCTCGAAGGCATTTTTCAGTGCACCCGGATGGGGGCCGTGCGGAAACCCGCACGGGTGCAGCGTCATCATGCCCGGGTGGATATTGTCCCGGCTGAAAAATTCACCCCGGTGATAAAAAATCACCTCTTCATAGTCATCGTTACTGTGGAAAAACGGGACCTTCAGGGCACCCGGATCCGTCTCAAAGGGGCGCGGCACAAAGGTGCACACAACAAACCGGTTGCCCACGAATGTCGTGTGCGCGGAAGGTGGCAGGTGATAACGATGACTCATCAGGGGCCGGATATCCCGCCAGTTGATTCGAACCGGTGAGAGGTCACCGTGCCACCCAATGGCATCCAGCGGGTTAAATGGGTAGGTGATGGTTGAAACCCTGCCGTTGCGCTTAACCGCGACCTGCCAGGTGTCTTCATCCTGCTGCTCAAGAAAGGCCTCGTTGATCCTGGGATGATCCAGCATCGCGGGGTCGAAGATTGCATGAGCACCCAGCAAGCCCTTGTCAGGCAACTGATAAGCCGAGTTCGTTGCCTCGATCAGCAGCATACGGATGGGTGCCGCCGATTCGATTCTCCACTGGGTACCCCGGGGCAGAAGAACATAGTCACCCTCCGTGACTTCAAGGTGACCATAGTCGCAAAACAGGTGTCCGCTGCCGCTATGCAAAAACAGCAACTCGTCACCGTCCGCGTTACGAACCAACTGCTCCATCGATTCGGACATCTCCCAGATGCGAACCCGCACGTGCGCGTTGTGCACAAGCTCGGTGGCATGCCACGGCGTGTCACCGAACGCTCCGAAATGACCGGTATCAAAAGCCCTTGGTTTCAAGTCGCCTTCAATTCGTTGCCAGGCGGTGGGCGGGTGGCGATGATGCATATGGGTGGCTGGCCCGAAAAAGCCTTCCCGCCCCAGTTCCCGCTCGAAGCTGCCCTCGGGTAAATCGCAGTGTGCCTGGCGAGATGCCTTGCCCTCCACACGCGCTGTGCTGATCCACTTTCTCGTCATGCCCTGATGCTCCTACAGTACGCCACGGCGCATCTGGTCAAGCTCGATGGACTCGAACAGTGCCGTGAAATTACCCTCGCCAAAGCCCTTATTGCCCTTGCGCTGGATAATCTCGAAAAAGATCGGACCCAACACGGTTTCGGTAAAGATCTGCAAGAGCAACTTTTTGCGCGTGTCCTCATCTGCGTCGATCAATATGCCATTGCGCCGCATTCGTTCAACGTCCTCGACGTGCTCCTCAATTCGCCGATCAATGATCTCATAGTAGGTGGCAGGAGTTTCCAGAAAACGGACACCGGCCTCGTGCATGGACTCGACCGTTGCGTAAATATCTTCGGTGTACAGCGCAATATGTTGTACACCCTCGCCCTTGTACTCATCCAAATACTCGTTGATCTGACTCTTTGGGTCTTCAGACTGGTTGATCGGGATACTGATCGCTCCGTCGGGGGAACTCATTGCCCTGGATTTCAGCCCGGTCAACTGCCCCTTGATATCGAAGTAGCGAACTTCGCGAAACCCGAACAATCGCGTGTAGAAATCCGCCCATTGGTCCATATTGCCAAAGAACACATTGTGGGTCAGGTGATCTATTGAAGTCATGCCGTAACCAGCGTGATTGGGGTCTGCCCCTTCCAACAGCTGATACTCCGCGGCGAAAATACTCCCGTTGACTCGGTCAGTGAGGTACAGAATAGAGCCGCCAATGCCGCGTATTCGGGGGGAATCAATTGCTGTTCCGGTCACTTCCTGCATTGACTCCGCGCCACGATCGCAAGTGTAGCGCAGCGCTTCGGAAGCATCGTTGACCCGCAACCCAAAGCCCGTGCAACACGGCCCGTGCAGCTCAGCGAATTCGCTGGCGTGACTGCCCTGCTCCTCGTTCACAAGGAAACTGATACCGCCCTGCCGATACAACGTGATGTTGCATTGCCGATGGCGGGCCACGGGTGCAAATCCCATTTGCGAAAACAACTGATGCAGGATCGCCGCATCAGGCGCAGCAAATTCCACAAACTCGAACCCTTTGACACCCAGGGGGTTGTCATGCCTGTCGTTCATAAACTGAAGTCCTCATGCGCGCCGTTGCGCTCTGCCCATCGCGTGAATTTTGGCCAGCGGCGTGGATAGCCATTGCACCCAGCATCCTTTATAGTTACATTTGAAACTAATTTCAAGTTTATGATTGCCAAAACGGACCCAGCGACTCCATGAGCACCAAAGATTTCGTTCTCGAACACTTTCTTCCTTACCGTGTCTCATTGCTGAGCAACACCGTCAGCGAGGGCATCTCGGTCGCCTACCGAAATGCGCATGGCCTGAGCGTCCCGGAGTGGCGAGTGATCGCTGTACTGGGGCGCTTCCCCGGACATACCGCCAGCGAGGTCGTTCAGCAGACAGCCATGGACAAGGTCACCGTCAGCCGTGCCGTGAGGAAATTAATCGACAAGGGCCTGGTTGAGCATAGCGACAAGGCGACGGACCGTCGCCGGCAGCCGCTAAAGCTGACACCCGAAAAAGGCAAAGTCCTGTTCGATGAAATCGTTCCGCAGGCTCTGCATTATGAACAACAGCTGGTGGCCGCCCTGGGTGATCGGGAGTTGTCGCAATTCAACCGCAGTATCGACAAGCTGATCAAAGCGGCCCAGGAACTGAACGCACGATGAGCCGCCCAAACAGTCCACCACGGTTCTCGAGCGGGGCACGTCCTGACCCTTTTTCTGCACCAGCCCGTATCCGTATAATACGCCAGCGCCGCGCCTGGAAGGGCGCCATTCGCCTGGAACTGGGGTCTCGCGTGAACCGCAGAATGACCCTTGACTGAACAGGATCCGCATATGCCGGCCACGATTGCTACATTCCAAATCGATCTACACCAATTCCTGATGCCCGATGGGCAACTGGTTTCGCCGGAAGATACTCCTCCGTTTGCGGTTGACTTCGACCAGCTCATTGAACTTTACAAATTGATGGTGCTGACCCGAAGCTTTGACAAGAAAGCCATCGCGCTGCAACGCACCGGGAAACTCGGCACCTATGCATCCTGCCTTGGACATGAAGCTGCGCACGTTGCTATTGGCAGCGCCATGCGCGAGGAAGACTGCTTCGCCCCAATGTATCGGGAGTATGGCGCACAGCTCTACCGCGGTGTCCGGATGTCCGAAATTCTCTTGTACTGGGGCGGCGATGAGCGCGGCAGCGATTTTTCCGGACCCGCCCATGATTTTGCCTGGTGCGTGCCGATAGCCACCCAGTGTCTGCATGCAGCCGGCGCGGCCCTGGCTTTCAAACTTCGCGAAGAGCCAAGAGTCGCCGTTACGGTTGTCGGAGATGGCGGCAGCTCCAAGGGAGACGCCATGGAGGCCCTCAATGCGGCCAGCGCATTTGATCTGCCGCTGGTGGCTGTCATCGTCAACAACCAGTGGGCCATATCGGTGCCGCGGAGCAAGCAGAATCATGCCAAGACTCTCGCTCAAAAGGGTATCGCCGCAGGCATCCCCGCCGTGCAGGTCGACGGCAATGACCTGATCGCGAGCCGCTGGGCGATGGAAGAGGCGCTCGAGCGAGCGCGCTCAGGAAAAGGGCCCAGCCTGATCGAAATGGTGACCTATCGCCTGTCTGACCACACCACCGCTGACGACGCCACTCGCTATCGCGAGGCCGAGGAAGTTGAAGCAGCATGGCACCGCGAGCCGATTCGTCGCCTGCGCCGCTACCTCTGCGAACAGGGCGTGTGGAGCGACGACCGGGATCAGGCCTACCTGCAGGAAGCCGCAGCGGCCGTGGAGGCCGAAGTCGCGGCTTACCTGGAGATCGGGCAACCGGGTGTTGCCTCTATGTTTGATTATATGTTCGCGGAATTACCGCATGATTTGCAGGAACAAAAGGCGCGTGCCATGGAGGACTCCTAGTCATGGCACGGGTCACACTCGTCGAAGCCGTCAGCATGGCCCTGGCCTGGGAAATGGAACGGGATCAGCGCGTGGTTGTACTCGGTGAGGACGTCGGGATCAACGGGGGCGTATTTCGCGCGACCTCCGGCCTTGCTGAACGCTTCGGTGAAAACCGCGTGATCGATACACCCCTTGCGGAGGTGATGATTGCGGGTATGACCGTCGGTATGGCCGCTCAGGGCTTGCGGCCTGTCGCAGAGGCCCAGTTCATGGGCTTCATCCTGCCGATGATCGATCACATCATGGGCCATGCCGGCCGGATGCGTCACCGCACCCGCGGCCGCCTGAGCTGTCCCATGGTACTCCGAGCGCCTTTTGGCGGAGGCATTCATGCGCCGGAACATCATTCCGAGAGCACCGAGGCACTGTTTGCTCACATGCCCGGAATCCGAGTGGTCATCCCCTCCTCGCCGAGTCGGGCTTACGGCCTGCTGCTGGCTGCCATTCGCGACCCCGACCCGGTGGTCTTCCTGGAACCCAAGCGGGTCTACCGCCTCAACAAGGAGGAGGTCGTGGATGATGGCGAAGAATTACCCATGGACGTGTGTTACGTGCTCCGGGATGGCACGGACGTGACGCTGGTATCATGGGGTGCGATGGTCAAGGAAACCCTGGAGGCCGCCGAACAACTGGCTACAGAGGGTGTGAGCGCGGAAGTCATTGACGTCGCGACGGTCAGCCCGCTGGACATGGACACCATCATCGAATCGGTCTCAAAAACGGGGCGTTGCGTCATCATTCACGAGGCCGCCCGGCGTTGCGGTGTTGGCGCAGAGATCGCCGCAGGCCTGGCGGATGCCGGCATCTGGCACTTACAGGCGCCCGTTAAACGCGTCACGGGTTACGATACCGTAATGCCCCTGTTCAAAATGGAAATGAAGTACATGCCAGGAATCAAACGAATCCTCAGCGCAGTGCACGACGTGATGGCTTACTCATGAAAGTTTTCAATCTACCAGACCTCGGAGAGGGCCTGCCCGACGCGGAAATCGTGGAATGGATGGTGGCGGAGGGTGACGAGATAAGGGTTGATGACCCACTGGTGTCCATGGAGACCGCCAAGGCCGTTGTCGACGTGCCCAGCCCCTACACCGGGCGAGTGGCAAAACTGCACGGTCAGGCGGGAGACGTCATCGAGACGGGAAAACCCCTGGCCAGCTTTGATGTGGAGGGAGAGCCGGAATCACCTGCAGCACCTGACGAACAGGCTCCAGCCGCAGCAACCGAAGCCCCGGAACCAGAAAAAGAGTCTCCCCGGGCGGACAGCGGCACAGTTGTCGGCATGATGGAGACCTCTGACCGCGTGTTGTCAGAGCAGGTATCAAATGTCGCCGGGGTCAAGGTCACCCCCGCGGTGCGGGCACTGGCGCGCAAACTCAAGGTCGAGCTCACAAACATAAGGCCCAGCGGAAAAGATGGCGTGGTCACCAGAGCGGACGTCGAGCGTGCCGCTGCGCAGCCGACCCCGGTTAAGGCCCCAGCGGCTCCAGCATCGGGACCTGCAGAAAAACCACGCGAAACCACCACCGTTCAGGCCAGTCCGGCTGCTCATGCAACAGGAGAATGGGAGGCAATTCGCGGCACCCGACGCACCATGGCGCGCGTAATGTCCGCTTCTCACCAGCAGGTGGTTCCCACCTCGATCATGGATGATGCGGACATTCATGCCTGGCGCCACGGGCAGGACATCACGGTCCGGCTGCTACGAAGCCTCTGGGCAGGAGCTGCTGCCGAGCCGGGACTGAATGCCTGGTTCGATGGCGAGCAGAACATGCGCGTGCTCCATAAGCGCATGGACGTCGGTGTGGCAGTGGATACTCCGGAGGGCCTGTTTGTCGCCGCGCTCCGTGGCATTCACCAATCCAGCGAGGCAATGCTCAGGGAGAGTCTTGATCGTCTTCGGGACAACGTCGTCAATCGGTCCATCCCTCCGGAGGACCTCAAGGACTACACCATCATGCTCTCGAACTTCGGGGTGTTTGCCGGGCGGTATGCGACGCCAATCATCACCCCGCCGTGCGTCGCAATCATTGCCGCAGGAAAAATTCGGCAGGAGGTCGTCCCGGTTCTCGGAGGCTTCGAAGTGCACCGAATCATTCCCCTGTCGCTGACCTTCGATCACAGGGCAGTCACGGGCGGAGAGGCTGCACGATTCCTCAAAGCCATGCTGGACGACTTGGCTTTACCTGAATGAGTCAAGCCGGGTCAGACTGCACCGCTCCGCGCTGCACAGGCCTGTGGCCTGAGTGGATGAAGCTGCGTCGATTCCTTTACTGACGGACGGTCAACATGTTTAAAACGACCCCAATCTGGGCCTATATCGCGCAGATTCTGCTGATCGTTCATGTGCTGAAAACCGGCCGCCCAAGGTACTGGATTTTCCTGCTCATTTTCATTCCCTATCTCGCCCCGGTCGCTTATGTCATCGTTGAAATATTGCCGCCTTTCCTCGGCAGCATCCACGGTCAGCGCACACAGAGAAAAATGAGTCAATGGCTCAATCCCGGTGGAGAAACCCAACGCCGCGCCCGGGCATGGGAGCGGACACCCAACGCAGACAACGCCAGGCACTATGCCTCGGCACTCCTGGAGCGCGGCCAGTTTGATAAGGCCGCGGAAGTTCTTGAAGCGGCACTGTCCGGGTTGTTTCGCACCGAACCCAATCTGATGTTGCTGCTGGCACGCGTTCGCTTCGAATCAGGCGAGACGGCAGCCGCCGCAGAGCTACTGGGTGAGTTACAAAAAGCAAATCCCGATTTTCGCTCCGCCGAAGGGCAGTTGCTGCTGGCGCGCGCGCTGGAGCACAACGGAGCCACGGAGAAAGCGCTGGAGACCTATCGGTCAGTGATCGGATATTATCCGGGCGTCGAGGCGCGCTACAGATACGCGAAAGCATTGGAAGCCGCAGGATCACATGACCGCTCCCGGCAGGAAATGGAGGCCATTGCGCGCGATGCGGATCTGGCTCCGGCCCACTTCCGAAAATCCCAGGCCCATTGGCTGCGCAAGACACGCAAGGCTCTGAAATAGACGGCTTCTGGCCCACCTCGATTGCTTCACCCCCACCTTTCTGGTATAAAGCGCTTCCCTGGCCTGCGCCAGGAATCAAACGCGCGTGACGACTGGCTGCGAAAGCCGAAGCTGATCACGCAAATACGCACATGCACTGCAACCGTTCGGTTGGGTGCTTTGGCCTACGGGCCGGGGTTTCCGAACAGTGTGCATGGAGGATGAACCCGGGAAATCGACATCCATGGATGTTGGCTTCCGCATACTTGAAGGAATGACTCATGGCAAACGTGACAATGCGCCAGATGCTCGAAGCAGGCGTACACTTTGGACACCAAACCCGCTACTGGAATCCCAAGATGGAGCCCTACATCTTCGGAGCGAGGGGCAAAATTCACATCATCAACCTGGAGCGGACACTACCGCTGATGATCGACGCCCTCAACTTTGCCAGCGGCCTGGCAGCCAAACGGGGCAGCATGATTTTCGTCGGCACGAAACGCGCGGCAAGTAAAGCAATCGCTGAAGAGGCCGAACGCTGCGGCATGCCCCACGTCTCGCATCGTTGGCTGGGCGGCATGCTGACCAATTACCGCACGATCCGCCAGTCGATCAAAAGGCTGAAAAACCTGGAAAGCCTCCAGGAAGAAGGCGGACTGGACCATCTGGTCAAGAAAGAGGTGCTCCAACTCACCCGCGAACAGGAAAAGCTGGAACGCAGCCTCGGCGGCATCAAGGACATGAAGGGCCTGCCCGACGCTATGTTCGTGGTCGACGTTGACCATGAGGATATCGCAGTCAAGGAAGCCCGGAAGCTGGGTATCCCGGTGATTGCCGTGGTGGACACGAACTGCTCCCCGGAAGGCATCGACTACGTGATTCCAGGCAACGATGACGCGATTCGCTCGATTCGCCTGTACGCACAATTGATGGCCGACGCCATTCTTGAAGGACGTGCCTCCGCACCGCAGGTCGAAGTCTCCGACGATGACGAATTCGTTGAACTCGATGCCGATGGCAACCCCATTAAGAAGTCAGCGCGCAAAACAACCAAGGTGGCCCGCAAGAAAGCGGCTCGCAAAACCGTGGTGAAAAAGGCAGCCGTTGCCGCCAAAGCCGCCGCGACAGACAAGGCCGAAGCGCCCGCTGCTGAAGAAACGCCCGCCGAGGAAAAAGCTGAAGCCCCGGCCGCTGAAGAAGCGCCCGCCGAGGAAAAAGCTGAAGCCCCTTCCGCTGAAGAAGCGCCCGCCGAGGAAAAAGCCGAAGCCCCGGCCGCTGAAGAAGCGCCCGCCGAGGAAAAAGCCGAAGCCGCTCCGGCCAAGAAAAAGGTCGCCAAGAAGAAAGTGACTAAAAAGAAAGTGGCTAAAAAGAAAGCCGCCAAGAAGACAGTCGCCAGCGACGAGTAAGCGGAGTCATCGATAACACGGGCCGTGGCCCCGGTCACGCCCTCAAACAAAGCATACAGAGGTATAGGAACATGGCAGTCACTGCTGCAATGGTAAAAGAACTCCGTGAACGCACAGGCGCGGGCATGATGGAGTGCAAGAAAGCCCTGGTCGAAGCTGGAGGCGATATGGAGCAGGCAGTCGAAAACCTGCGCAAATCCGGGTTGGCGCAGGCAGACAAGAAAGCTGGACGAGTCGCCGCCGAGGGAAAAATTGTGCTGTCGAGCAACGTGACAGGCGATGAACTCGTCATGGTGGAAGTCAACTGTGAAACAGACTTTGTCGCCAAGGACGAAAGCTTCATGGCATTTGCCGCTCAAGTCGCGGAAGGTGCTCTGTCCCTTGCCAGCGAAGACGTGACAGAACTGATGGCTGCCGAAAACGACGGAGTCAGCCTGGAACACCAGCGCCAAGCACTGGTTGCCCGAATCGGCGAAAACATCCAGGTGCGGCGTGTGAGCCGGGTCAAGGCCAGCGGCACCTTGGGTCATTACATCCACGGAGGCCGTATTGGCGTGGTGGTCGACTTACAAGGTGGAGACGCCGAATTGGCGAGAGATCTCGCCATGCACATCGCTGCGCTCAACCCAGAATTCATTACGCCCGATGATGTCCCGGAGGCAACGCTTCAAAAGGAAAAGGACATTCTCGTTTCCCAGGCCGCGGAATCAGGCAAGCCGCCGGAAATTGTGGAAAAAATGGTGACGGGCCGACTGAAGAAACATCTTGCTGAGATCACCCTGATTGGACAGCCTTTTGTGAAGGACTCCGATCAAACTGTGGGACAACTCCTGGCCAGCAACAACGCGAGCGTAATCGGGTTCCATCGCCTGGCCGTCGGTGAAGGTATTGAGAAAAAACAGGAAAATTTTGCAGATGAGGTGATGCAACAGGTCACAGGCGGTTAAACTGTCGCCGTGACTCAGCCCATCTATCGCAGAATTCTCCTCAAGCTCAGCGGCGAAGCCCTGCTGGGCGATGAGGATTACGGCATCGACCCGCGCATCATTGCGCGGATTGCCTCTGAAATCGCCGAAGTGGTGCAGCATGGCGTTGAAATCGTTGTGGTCATCGGTGGCGGGAACATTTTCAGGGGGGCCGGCCTGGCCGAATCGGGTATTGACCGGGTGACGGGCGATCACATGGGCATGCTTGCCACCGTGATGAATTCACTGGCACTCCAGGATGCACTGGAGAATGTTCAATGCAACGCCAGGGTCATGTCAGCCATCAGCATCCACGACGTTTGCGAGGATTACATCCGCCGCAGAGCCATTCGACATCTTCAGAAAGGCCGGGTGGTCATCTGTGCAGGTGGAACCGGAAATCCTTTTTTCACAACCGACACGGCCGCCGCACTGCGCGCGATCGAAACCGGCGCGGACGTCGTCATGAAGGCTACCAAGGTCGAAGGAATTTACTCCGACGATCCGAAACTGGTGAGCGATGCCCAACTCTTTGAGCATGTAGGCTACGACCAGGTGATAGAGCAGAAACTCAAGGTCATGGACACCAACGCCATCGTGCTGTGCCGTGACCAAGGCATGCCCATACGCGTGTTCAACGTGTTCAGGGAGGGCAGTCTGCTGCAACTGGTGAACGGCGCTGCCATTGGATCGCTGGTCAGCTGACACCCCTCCCCCGAGCGATCTCCGGCCAGGCTCATTTACTGGTAAAATCCAAAAGAGATTAATATTGCCAGGCGAGAAATTTTCGGACCACGCACACTGGAGAACCCCATGCTTGACGACATTAAGAGAGACACCCGGGTGCGAATGAGTAAAAGCATCGAGGCCCTAACCCGTGAATTGGCCAAGATACGTACTGGTCGCGCCCACCCCAGCCTGCTTGAACACGTCCAGGTCGAATATTACGGCAGCATGGTGCCCGTATCGCAGGCCGCCAATGTCACCGTCGAGGACGCGCGCACACTGGCGGTGACGGCCTGGGACAAGACCCTGGTGCCCATCATCGAAAAAGCCATACTGACCTCAGACCTGGGGTTGAATCCGACCACCGCAGGCAACGTGATTCGCATCCCTCTGCCCCCACTCACCGAGGAACGCAGACGTGACCTGGGCAAGGTCGTTCATACCGAAGGTGAAAACGCCAAGATTGCGATTCGCAATATTCGTCGCGACGCCAATCATCACATCAAGGAACTGCTCAAGGAAAAAGAGATTGCAGAGGATGATGACCGCCGAGCGGAAAACGAAGTGCAGCAGATCACCGATAGCAACATCCAGAAAGTCGATGAGATCGTTACGCTGAAAGAGCAAGAACTGCTGGAGATCTGATGGCTCAGCTTCCACAACACGTTGCCATCGTCATGGATGGCAACGGACGCTGGGCCGAGCAACGCAAGCGACCCCGGAACATGGGTCACCAGGCCGGTGTTCGTGCCCTGAAAACAACGGTTGAGCACGCCGCAAAACTGGGCATCTCAACACTCACCGTGTTTGCATTTTCCAGCGAAAACTGGCGACGCCCGAAACAGGAAGTCTCGCGACTCATGGACCTGTTCCTCAAGTCACTCGACAAGGAACTGGCGACACTCCACGAGAACCAGATCCGGGTGTGTTTCATAGGCCACCTGGCGGAATTCCCCGAGGCGCTGCAAAAACGCATGGATGAGGCAGAACGGATCACCCGGGACAATGAACGGCTGCGCCTCAATGTCGCGGTCAATTACGGCGGCCGCTGGGACGTGGTCCAGGCAGCGAGAAAACTGGCCAAATCGGCACGGGATGGAGACATCAGCATCGAATCGATCGACGAGTCGCAGTTCGGGAGCGAATTATCGACGGCAGGCCAGGGAGACCCTGACCTCCTTATTCGAACCGGGGGAGAATTACGCATCAGCAATTTTCTGCTGTGGCAATGCGCCTACACAGAATTCCATTTCACACCTGTCTTGTGGCCTGACTTCGGGAGAGAAGAACTCGAGGAAGCCATCGAAGGTTTCCGCGCTCGGGAGCGGCGTTTCGGACTTACTTCCAAGCAACTCAAGAAATCCGGTCATGCTTAAGACGAGGATATTGACCGCAGTCTGGCTGGCTCCACTCGCGTTCTTAATGATCTTTTGGCTGCCGGCACAGGGCTTTGCATGGGCACTTGCCGGTCTGCTGCTGGGCGGAGCCTGGGAGTTTCGGCGACTCGCCAGCCTCGAGGGCCAAATCTCAGGCACACTCCTTGTGGTGACCCAGGCGTTGATCTTACTGCTGCTGATCATGGGCGATGTCACAGCGTCCATTTACAGCCTTCATTTGCTGGCGATTACCTGCGCAACGTGGTTATTGATCTTCCTGAGACTGGGGACCTTTCAGGCCGGGATGCAGCCCAACCGCCGGTTCCGAGTCCTTGGGTTTCTGGGCGCGCTGGCAACTCTCTCGGGCGGCTGGCTGGCCCTGAGCTGGTTGCGCAACCTTCCAGACGGACCCTGGTGGATACTCTCCCTGCTGCTGACCATCTGGGCTGCCGATATCTTTGCCTATTTCGCAGGCAGCGCACTGGGCAAAAAGAAACTGGCACCGGAACTCAGCCCGGGTAAAACTTGGGCAGGCCTGTTTGGAGGATTGATCGGTGCCACACTCGTGGGTTGGCTGGCGTTGCGCAGCCTGCCTACAGGCGTCGATGAAAGCCTGTTTTGGCCTCTGCTTGTTGCCTGTGTAGCTTTGATTTCGGTCGGTGGCGACCTGTTCATCAGCCTGCATAAGCGCGTTACGGGCCTGAAAGACTCCGGCCGGGTTTTTCCCGGCCACGGCGGTATCCTTGATCGACTGGACAGCCTCCTGGCAGGGGCGCCATTCTTCGCAATCGGAGTAATGGTGACAACAGGTGTCTGACCGAGGCCGCCAAGGCATCACACTTCTGGGCGCAACAGGCTCTATCGGTTGCAACACGCTGGACGTGCTCGCCCGTCATCCCGATCGATATCGGGTCGTCGCGTTGAGCGGTCACGGCAACCTGGAACTGTTGGCCCGCCAATGCGCCCAACACGGCGCTGCCTTTGCAGTGATACCGGAAACCTCCGGGGCCGAGACTCTGCAGGAAGCACTGGACAGACACAACAGCAAAGCCAGTGTCCTGGCCGGCCCTGATGCACTGGAGCAGGCGGTCAGTTTGAGTGAAACCGATACGGTAATGGCTGCTATTGTTGGCGCAGCCGGGCTGTCTCCAGCCCTTCTAACCGTGCAACTTGGCAAGCGCCTGCTGCTGGCAAACAAGGAATCCATGGTGATCGCAGGCCCCCTGTTCGCCGGGGAAAGTGCGCGCTCAGGCGCCACCATCATTCCGGTGGACTCGGAACACAATGCGCTGTTCCAAGCCTTGCCGGACGCGCACAAACAGGATTTGGAGGGCGCAGGTGTCGAACAACTGATACTGACAGCCTCCGGCGGCCCTTTTCGGACCCTGGATGCAGCCGCGCTTGAACATGTCACCCCGGAGCAGGCCTGCGACCACCCGAATTGGGACATGGGGCGCAAGATCTCCGTGGACTCAGCTACCCTGATGAACAAGGGACTGGAGGTCATCGAGGCCCGCTGGCTTTTTGGCGCCCGGCCTGAGCAGATCCGCGTGGTTGTTCACCCCCAGAGCATCGTTCACTCCATGGTGACCTATCGGGATGGCTCTTTTCTCGCGCAACTCGGCATGCCGGATATGCGAACCCCGATTGCGCATGCGCTGGCCTGGCCTGAGCGCATTGAATCGGGGGTCGAACGCCTCGATATCGAAAACATGGGCGGATTGGAGTTTCATGCGCCGGATACGAAAAAATTTCCCTGCCTGGAACTGGCCTACCAGGCATTGCAGGGAGAGGACAGCGCATCGGTAGTCCTCAACGCGGCCAACGAAGTGGCCGTTGAGGCCTTTCTAGACCGCAAAATCGGCTTTGCAGACATCGCCCGAATACTTGGAAATGTACTCGACATGTCCCGGTCGCTGCCGGTAGACACGCTGGAGTCCATTCTCGAGTGTGATCAAGAGGCCAGGGCTCTGGCACAAGAACAGGTACTGAAAAAATGATGGAATTTCTGGGATCAGTCTGGTGGCTTCTGGTCGCTTTTGGCCTGCTCATCACCTTCCATGAATTTGGACATTTCTGGGTGGCGAGGAAGCTCGGCGTTCGTGTGCTCCAGTTTTCGGTAGGCTTCGGCCGCGCACTCTGGTCCCGACAAGGTAAGGATGGCACCGAGTACCGCATCGCGGCGATACCCCTGGGCGGCTACGTGCGGATGCTCGATGAACGGGAAGGCGACGTTGCACCGCAGGAAATTGACCAGGCATTCAACCAGAAACCGGTGGGACATCGAATTGCGATTGTTGCTGCTGGCCCGATATTCAACCTGGTGCTGGCGGTGGCTGCATTCTGGCTGATGTTTATGCTCGGCATCCCCGAGTCGCGCCCGCTGGTCGGCGAAGTCACCGGCATTGCGCAGCAATCGGGCATCCGCCCGGGCGACGAGATCATCACGCTGGACGGTGAGCGCACGGCCACCTGGACTCACGCCACGCTTGCGTTGGTCACTCACGCCCTTGATCGCGACCAGGTGAGGGTGGAATTGGAGGACGCTTTCGGTGCCCGGCGTGAGACGCAACTCGACCTCTCTCAACTTGGCGATGACTTTTCAGAGGAACGAACCCTTGAATTTGTCGGCCTCACACCCTGGCGCGCGGTGATCCCGGCCGTGGTCGGCGAAGTCACGCCTGACAGTCCCGCAGCGCTGGCCGGAATGGAACCGGGTGACCGAATACTCAGCATGAATGGTGAAACTGTCAGTGATTGGTCCTGGGTGGGTTTCCTGGTGCAAAAGCACGGAGCGGACGGGCAAAGCATTGAAATACTGCTTGACCGTAATGGCTTCGAAACGCGCCTGGAAGTCACCCCCACTGAACAATCGGATGGGTTTTTCTCCAGCCGCTGGGTCCTTGGGGTTGTCAATCAGTCAGCAGACGAGGCGACCTTGGCCACGCTTGACAGGGCCTACGTGGTTCTGCGACATGGGCCGTTGGATAGCCTCAATGCGGCTGTCGCCGAGACCTGGCGGCTGACCCGCTCCACCCTCGGAATTCTCGGCAGAATGCTCACAGGTTCAGCATCTGTGAAAAACCTCTCCGGACCCATCTCGATCGCCCAATTCGCAAATGACTCCGCGAACGCCGGCATTTCCTACTTCCTGTTCTTCCTCGGCCTGATCAGCCTCAGCCTCGGAGTACTCAACCTGTTGCCCATACCCGTGCTCGATGGCGGTCACCTGCTCTATTACCTGATAGAATTGGTGAAGGGCAGTCCAGTATCGGAGCAAACGCAGGTCACGGGGCAGTACCTTGGCCTTGCGGCATTGTTCAGTCTCATGGGCATGGCGATAATTAACGACATACTGCGCCTGGTCGGGTAAACTTCGCCACCCGGGCACACTGGCATCGGAAATCAGAAACTGCATGAGAAAAACCCTGGTCATCATCCTGGGATGCCTGATCACGAATTGGGCGCTGGCAATGGAGCCCTTTCGGGTTTCAGACATTCGTATCGAAGGTCTGCAGCGAATCTCCGAAGGCACGATTTACAGTTATCTTCCACTGCAGAAGGGTGATCTGCTGACCGCCTCGAGTGCCCGATCCGCGATCCGCGAACTTCACCGGACCGGTTTTTTTGACGACATCCGGTTGGCGAAGGAGGACAACATCCTGGTGATCACCATTCGTGAGCGCCCGGCGATCGCCACCATCTCGCTGAGTGGTAACAAGGCCATCAAGGACGAGGACATGATGGCGGTGCTCGCTGACATTGGCCTGTCGGAGGGTGAGGTGTACCAACCCCAGGCCCTCGATCGCATCCAGCAAGAATTGGTTAACCAATATTTCGCACAAGGCCGTTATGCCGTCTCCGTGGACTCGCGGGTGACACCCCTCGACCGGAACCGCGTACGCATCGCCATCGTGATCGATGAGGGAAAAACGGCCAACATCAAGCACATCAATATCGTCGGAAACACCTTGTTCACCGACAAGGAAATCCGCGGCGATTTTGAATCCGACATCCCGCCATTCTGGAAATTCTGGGCTAAAGACGACCAGTATTCGCGAGAGAAACTCTCGGGCGACCTGGAAAAAATCAGGTCGTACTACCAGGACCGGGGCTACATTGACGCCAGTGTTGAATCGACACAGGTCTCCATCAGTCCGGACAAGAAAAGCATTTTCATCACGGCCAATGTCACCGAGGGTGAACAGTTCAGCATCAACGATGTCCAGATTACGGGCGACCTGGTGGTTGACGAGGCCACGCTCCGGCGGCTGATCCTGATCCAACCCGAAGAGGTATTTTCCCGGAAAAAGATGGAGCAAAGCGTTGACAATATCACCGCACTCCTCTCCAACATTGGCTATGCATTCGCCAACGTGAACCCCATTCCCCAGATTGATCGCGACAACCTGACCGTCGACCTCAATTTTTACGTGGACCCCGGCAAGCGGGTGTATATACGGCGCATTAACTTTGTCGGCAACATGGGCAGCAAGGACGAAGTCTTGCGCCGGGAGATGCGACAGTTCGAGGGTGCCTGGTTTTCGCAAGCGGCCATCGATCGCTCCAAGACGCGATTGCAACGGCTCACGTACTTTGAAACCGTGGAAATCGAAACGCCTGCCGTTCCGGGCACGGACGACCAGGTGGATGTCCTGGTGACTGTCCAGGAGCGGCCCGCCGGCAGTTTTTCGGTGGGGTTGGGCTATTCGGAAATCCAGGGCCTGATCTACTCCATGACGCTGCAGCAGGACAATTTCCTGGGCAGCGGCAAGCGTGTAGGCCTGGGAATCTCCTACAGCGAAATCATCAAGAGCATCAACCTGTCGTACGACAATCCGTACTGGACGGATGATGGAGTCAGTCGCGGTTTTTACCTGCGCTACCAGGAATACGACCAGGGTGCTGCCAATATCTCGACCTTCACCAGTACCGAGGCCGCGGGCGGGGTCAGCGTCGGCGCACCGATCACGGAACTGGATTACGTCAGGGGCTCTTTGGGCGTCAGGTTCACCGATCTCAACATCGGGAACTTCATACCCGGACAGTTCGAGATCGACAACGAAGACCCCCCGCCAGATATCCTCTGCTTCCCGGTTTATGAATTCATCAATGACCCGTCAGAACCACCTTGCAGGGAAAACGCTGTATTCATCCCGGTGCCCAATGACCCGCTGTCCAACTCCCTGGACTTTAATGGCGACGGGATCATCAGTGACGATGAGCGAGAGTTCAACACCTACGATATTTCGCTCTCCTGGTCTCGCGACAGCCGCAACCATTTCCTCAACCCGACCATCGGTTCACGGCAGAGCCTGTCTCTGGAAGCTTCATTGCCCGGCAGCACGCGAGAGTTTTACAAGCTTTACTATCGATACTCCAAGTACATACCCATCTGGCGCGACCTGACATTCTCTTTCCACGGAAACATCGGCTACGGAAGTTCCTACGACAATTACGACAAACGCTCCAAGGCCACGCCCGTTGATCCGGTCAGGCAACCTGGGGCGCGGGATAACTGTCTGGAGGAAGAAATCCTCGACCTCGACCGCGGCCTGCCGTTCTATGAGCATTTCTATGGCGGTGGCGTGCGTGATATCCGCGGTTTTGACGACAATACGCTGGGACCCAAGGACCCCTTCTGTCGCGCCCTCGGGGGAGACCTGAAAGTTTCCGGTGGCATCGAGGTCGCCATACCGACACCCTTTACGCAGGGATCAGGATCTCGTATTGCCTTGTTCGTCGACGTGGGCAACGTGTATCGCAACTGGGACGCGTTTGATGCCAACCTGTTCCGGGTGTCCACGGGACTCTCCGTCACCTGGCAAGCGCCCGTGGGTCCCATCATCATGAATTTCGCCTACCCATTACGTGAATTTGAAGGGGACCGCACCGAATCGATCCAGTTTTCTTTCGGCACCACCTTCTAGTCGCCCAAAACTGCTCCGTACAGGGCAAAAACACGATTGATAGCCGGGCTCACGTCGGGATCGGACCCAGCTTATATCGACGGTTTCACTTCAATACTCGACCAAGCTGAGTGTACAATTGGCGCTATGGAGAAGATCATGCGCACAGTGTTGCTCTTGGTCCTGGTCTGTGTCGCCCCGACGATGGCCAGTGCCCAACAGTTGCGCGTGGGTTATGTTGACATGAAAACCGTCCTGGACAACGCCCCTCAGGTGCTCGCAGGACGCGAAAAGCTCGACCGGGAATTCCGGCCCAGGAACGAGGCCATTCAGACTGAAGAGGCGAAGGTTGAGGCGCTCGAGCAGCGCCTTGCGATGGGTGACCTTACGGAGGATGGACGCCTCAGGCTGGAACGCCAAATCAGGGAGCTGCGGCGCAACATTACGCGCCAGCGAGAAGATCTTCGAGATGAACTTTCTTTCCGGAGGACCGAAGAAGTTCAACGACTGGAAGCCCAGATCAACGTCGCCGTTCAGGAGATCGCTCAACAAAACGGTTATGACCTGATTCTTTCGAGCCCGGTCGTGTATGCCGCTCATTCGCTGGATATTACGGACCTGATACTCCAGCAATTACAACTTGAGTTCGAGGCCGACCAACTGGAACCGTTCAGGCCCTGACCCGGGCAAGGTCGGAAATCCAGTCGGATCATGGCGACACAAGGCACCCCTCCCCGCTTTACGCTGGCGGAACTGGCCACACGCGAGGGGATCGAATTACGCGGCAATCCCGATCATATCATCACCGGCATCGGCACCCTGGCGCGCGCGCAATCGCATGATCTGAGCTTTCTCGCCAACGCCGCTTACGCCAACGACCTGCAAAACACGGCCGCCGGCGCGGTGATCCTGCATCCAAAACATGTTCAGGATTGCCCGGTGAATTCCCTGGTGGTAGAGGATCCGCACCTGGCCTTTGCGCGCCTGGCCCGACTGTTCGAGCAGCGCAGCCGGCACAGCACCGGCGTCCATGAAACCGCAGTCATCTCAGACACGGCAAGCGTCGCCGCGTCGGCCAGCATCGGCCCGCATTGCGTCGTCGGCGATCACGTCACCATCGGTGAAGGATGCCAGCTTGGCGCCGGGTGTGTCATTGGGGATGGCGCAACCGTGGGCGCGGACAGCCAACTCATGGCCCGAGTCACCCTGATGGACAGGACACGACTGGGCCAACGCGTGGTGATCCATGCCGGGGCGGTAATCGGCGCGGACGGATTCGGTCTCGCGCATGCCGGAGACCACTGGGAGAAGGTTCCGCAACTTGGCGCTGTTCAGATTGGTGACGACTGTGAAATTGGCGCCAACACGACCATTGACCGCGGCGCAATTGAAGACACGATCCTAGAGGAGGATGTGCGGATCGACAACCTGGTGCAGGTCGCACACAACGTGCATATAGGTGCGCATACCGCAATTGCCGCGTGCACAGGCATTGCCGGCAGCACGCGCATTGGCAGAAATTGCATGATCGGAGGTGCGGCCGGCCTCAGCGGCCACTTGAGCATTGCTGACGGTGTGACAGTCGGCGCAAACAGCAAGGTTTTCAGATCCATCAAGGAGCCTGGCGGCACGTGGAGTTCCTCAATCCCCGCTCGGCCCATCAAGGCGTGGCAGAAAACCATGGCCCGAATCAACAGGCTTGGGAAACTTGAGGCCCGCTTAAAACAACTCGAAAGACAATCTGAGGACTGAACCCAATGAATGAAGAGATGCTCGCCCCCTTTGGCGTGGAGCAGATCATGAAGATTTTGCCGCATCGATACCCATTTCAACTCGTCGATCGCGTGCTGTCCTATGAACTGGAAACTGAAAAACGCCTGATCGCCATCAAAAACGTCACCGTCAACGAGCCGTTTTTTCCGGGGCATTTCCCGGGTTCGCCCGTCATGCCAGGCGTGCTGATCATCGAGGCTCTGGCACAAGCCTCAGGTATCCTTGCCTATCTGGACATGGTCAGGGGCACCGCGGATGCTGGCCTCTACTACCTGGTGAAAATCGACAAGGCAAGATTTAACAAAACGGTGACGCCCGGTGACCAGCTCATACTCGAGGTGGTGCAAAAACGGATCATTCGGATGATGGGTCAGTACGAATGCATCGCGCGCGTAGACGACAAAAAAGTGGCCAGCGCGGAAATTTTATGCGCAGGCAAGGCAGGGCCATGAATATTAACCCCACGGCCATCATCAATCCGGGCGCACAAATCGCTGACGATGTCCAGATCGGTGCGTATTCCGTGGTTGGCGGCAAGGTCAAAATCGCTGAGGGCACGTGGATCGGCCCACACGTTGTGCTTACCGGAAAAACCACGATAGGCCGCGATAACCGGATCTTCCAGTTTTCCTCTCTGGGGGAGATTCCACAGGATAAGAAATATGCCGGCGAAGACACCGAACTGATCATTGGCGATGGCAACACCATCAGGGAGTTTTGCACCTTCAACGTGGGCACGATACAGGCGGGTGGCGTCACCCGGATCGGCGATGACAACTGGATCATGGCCTATGTGCACATTGCCCACGATTGCGTGATTGGCAATCACACCATCATGGCTAACAACGCAGCCCTTGCCGGCCATGTCAGCGTGGCCGATTACGCAATCCTTGGCGGCTTCGCCTTAATCCACCAGTTCTGCGAAATTGGTGAACACGCTTTCGTGTCCTTCGCCAGTCACGTTAATCAGAGTATTCCACCATATGTCACCGTGGCCGGAGAAAAAGCCACGGTAAAGGGGATCAACACCGAAGGACTCAAGCGACGCGGCTTCAGTCCGGACCAGATTCGCAATGTTCGAAAAGCCTATCGCACCTTGTATCGCTCCGGTCTGCCCCTCGAGGAAGCGCGCGAAACTCTCAGCCAGATGGCGAGCGAGGCAAACGAAATCGAACGCCTGGTGAAGTTCCTGGAAGATGTGCCCCGCGGCATCATCCGCTAGCCGCACGGCCATGGGTGAGCACGCCGGACGACCACCGGTATTTGGACTGGTTGCCGGTGAGGCATCCGGTGATCAATTGGGTGCGGCATTGATTCAGGCCCTGCGGGAAAAGTATCCGAACGCCCGCTTCGTTGGTGTGGGGGGTGCCCGCATGCAGGCCGTGGGTATGGACTGCTGGCGCGATGCCGCGGAACTCGCCGTCATGGGGCTATTCGAAGTGATCGGCCACCTGCCCCGACTTCTGCGCCTGAGACGCTGGCTGCGTGGGCGCTTTCTGGAGGAGCGTCCCGACATCATGATCGGTATCGATGCGCCTGACTTCAACCTGGGACTTGAGCGGCAACTTCGCGCAGGCGGCATACCCAGCCTGCATTACGTAAGCCCGACGGTGTGGGCCTGGCGACAAGGCCGTGTCAGGAAAATCGCCCGCTGCACCGATGCGGTACTTTGCCTGTTCCCGTTTGAGCCGGACTTCTACGCTGAACATGATGTCGCCGCCTTTTACACCGGTCACCCCTTGGCCGATTCAATCGAAAACCTTCCCGACATGATGGGCGCGCGCGACCGTCTCGGTCTGCGCCCCCTGGACCCATGCATTGCCTTGCTGCCAGGCAGCCGGGCAGGAGAAGTCAGTCGGCTGCTGAAGCCACTGCTTTGTGCGGCGCACATTCTTCAGAAACAACACCCGGGTATGCAATTTGTGCTGCCAATGGCCAATGATGCGGTCAAGGCGCAGGTGGAACAGGCGCTGATCTCGTTTCCCGATTTACAGCTACAGAGCGTTGAAGGACAGGCCCACCTGGCCATGGCTTCGGCGGATATAGTGGTGTGTGCTTCTGGAACAGCGGCACTTGAAGCACAACTCGTGAATCGTCCGATGGTCGTGGTTTATCGGCTCAGCACGCCCACCTATTTGCTGGGAAAAACTTTCAAGCTGGTCAAAAGCCGCTTTTTTTCCCTCCCCAATATCCTTGCCGACCGTCAACTGGTCCCGGAATTGCTGCAGGCTGAGGTGACCCCGGAATCCATAGCTCGGGAAGTCAAGAGCTGGCTGGACAATCCACACAGGGTGCAGTCTCTTCAGCAGGAATTCAGCTCGATGAACCAGGCGCTCAGACAGGATGCGGCACGTACCGCGGCCGACCACATTTCGCAGCTCCTGCCGGAAACTCCGGACCTGTCGCCCTGATGACAAGACCCGATCACCTGGCGCGACTGACCGAGGGCCATGAATTCATTGCCGGCGTCGATGAGGCGGGACGGGGACCCCTGGCGGGTCCAGTCGTCACGGCCGCAGTCATCCTGCCGTCAGGGTTGGAACTGGCCGGTCTCGATGACTCCAAGCGGATCAACCGAAATCTGCGAGAGACACTTTTTACGCAAATCCAGTCGACGGCCATCAGTTGGTGCATCGAGGTGGTGGGTCCGCTTGAAATTGACCGGGTCAATATCCTCAAGGCCACCCTGGCTGGCATGCAAATTGCTGTTGAGAAACTTGACCCTGCGCCATCGCTGACACTGGTCGATGGTAACCGGGTGCCGAAGATGAGCGGAGAAGTGCACGCCATCGTGGGCGGCGATCACTGGGTGCCCGCAATTTCCGCAGCATCAATCCTCGCGAAAGTCACGAGAGACAGGCTCATGCGTGAATACCACGCCCAGTTTCCGGCTTACGGCTTTGATCGCCACAAGGGCTACCCCACCGCAGAACATCTGAATCGCTTGCGTGAGCACGGACCCTGCCCTATTCACCGTCGCAGTTTCGCACCAGTCCGCGAGGCAATGACACCCGGACTCTTTGAATAACCACCCCCCGAACGGGTCGCTCAGCCAATAGTGAAATCCGCAGGGTGAGGACCCGACCATGGCCTGGACTCAACACGACCAACTTTTGCCAGTTCCGGCCCTTCGTGCAGCCACTCATACAACGCGTTCAGGGCCGGTGCCGGACCGCAGGCTAACACTTCCACACCACCATCTGCGAGGTTGATGGCGTGTCCGGTGATGCCGAGGTTTTTCGCCTGTTCACGGGTCGATGCTCGAAACCAGACGCCTTGCACTCTGCCTTCGACCCTGTAGATCCGCTGTTCAATCATGGTTCGGAAAAATTGTCGATGAATTCCTGGAGCAAAGTTTTTGTCACGGGACCGGCATAGTTTTTGACGACCACGCCGTTCGGGTCGAGAATGATGGTTGTCGGCAAGACACGAGGCGCCCCGAACGGCTCGGGTGGCTTATAGACATCGACCAGCAGGATGGGATACGTGGCTTCGAATTCATCGAGGAAGACAGTGAGTTCCTCTACCGTGGCCTCCTCGTAGGCAAGCCCCAGCACGGTGATGTCTCTCCTTTGATCATGCAACTCGGAAAGCTCTGGAATTTCTTTCCTGCATGGGCCGCACCAGGTCGCCCAGTAATTGAGAATAACCCACTGTCCTCGCAGCTCTGACAGCGCGAGCGGCTCGCCGTTCAGCCTGAGTAATGAAAATTCAACTGGTTCATCTCCCGGCACAGCGGCATTCGCCAGCGCGAGGCCGGACAACAGGATCATGCTTAAGAGCGGCCCGGTTCTCATCGTCTGTCACTCTCTGAAAAAATCGATGCCAGGGATGTATTCAACCGGCCCTGGTCACCCGTCAACGTGTTGAGGAAAGCCTCGTCCCATACGCTTGGATTCGGAACCTCCAGGCTCCGTCCAAGGGGCAAGTGATACCTTCCTGAATGATACAGATCCAGCAAGCTAAAGGCTTCCAGGTCCCGTGCGAGAAGCCACCTCGCTGCAGGGTCTTGAGTGACAATGCCGCAATCCATGAAATGCTCAAGCATACCTTGCAGCATACGTCCCGACATTCCCGGTTCGAGCTGCATGAGTTCGCTTTCCGAGAGCGTTTGGCCAGACCGGTATGCAGACCGGAGATGGCCTATCAGTCGAACCGCCAGCAAAAGTTCCCATTCCCAGGGCCAGCGCCAATCACCGCCCCGGTCCATGAACGTGGTGAGCGCAGCAGCCAGGGATGCACCCAGCAGTGTCACCAGCCAGGCCAGGTAAAGCCAGAGGAGAAAAATCGGGATCGTGGCCAACGTTCCGTAAATGACGTTATAGCTGGCCCTGCCCACAAACCAGACAAATCCGGTTTTAGCCAGCGTAAACAGGCAGGCGGACAGCAATGCGCCCAAAGCCGCATGCTTGACCCTGACACTGCGGTTGGGCACCAGAAGAAACACCATGCCAAAGGTGAGCCAGGTCAGGATAAAGATCCAGATGGCGTGAACATTACGCGAGGAGACCACCTCTCCATCGAGCAGATTGAACAACGGTTGTGCGCTCAGCGCCGCGGCCACGCCCAAGGCCATCGGCCCGAGCGTCAATACCGCCCAGTACATCACGACGCGATTGACCAACCGGCGCTGCACCGCCACTCGCCAGATACGATTGAAGGCGGCTTCGATCCTCATCATCAGCAGCAATGCGGAGATGATGAGCAGGAAGGTGCCCGGCAACGTCAGGCGATTGACACTCTCGAGAAACCCGGACAGATAAGCCTCTACCTGCTCACCCGCAGCAGGCACGAAATTCTCGAAGATAAACGATTGCAATTCCACCGACCATCGATCAAAAACGGGAAATGCAGTGGCGACTCCAAACACAACCGCCAGCAGTGGCACTAGCGACAAGAGGCTCGTATATCCGAGAGATGCCGCCTCCTCAAAACATCGATCTTTGAGGAAGTGTTGCCAAACGTGTCTACTCAGACGCTTCGAACGCGTCAGAAACTCATTTTCGCTGGTGTCATTCAAACCGGTACTCCACTTCAGCAGACTCAATGGGACGCCATAAAATGATCCAAGCGGTCGTCCGGATCGATGAAGCTGGCGCACCATGATGCATTTTACAGTTTAATTTTGGATAAAAATGGTCTATTGTCTCAGGCGAGGTATGGGCACTGCTTGGGTCAAGTCTTCATGTTACTCAGCCCGAGCGGCGGCACCACCGTAACGGTACGAAGGATGTGCATCGAATAAAACAATGGCGATTCGGCGCTCTCGGTTGAGATTGGCGCACAGTCGAACCAGGCAAGAGAGGGAACTCACGCCCAAGCGCAGCCCGAGAAGCAGAGCGTGCGTGTAAGCAGGGAATGTATCTATGGCTAAAATTCTGATTGTTGACGACTCCGCGTTTACACGAAACCTGATCGGTCGAATCGTTCAGGGCGGCGGCCATGAGGTTGTGGGCAAAGCCAGCGATGGAACCCAGGCCCTCGACCTCTACCGAAGCCTCAAGCCTGAACTGGTTACGCTGGACTACCTCATGCCTGACATGAGCGGCGAGGCGGTACTGGGCGAAATCCTCGAGTCTGACCCGGGCGCGAAAATCATCATGATTTCGGGCAGCGGTGATCGCAATCTGGGTAAGCGCGCAATCGAAAAAGGCGCCCTGAGCTACATGGAGAAACCAGATGTGCAGCGGGACATTCTGCGCGTCATTGACCAGGTCCTCGAAAGTTGACACTGTGCCCGTATAAACCCCCAACTGGCGGAACGGCATCATGCTGAGCGCATCTGAAGGCCTCAACGAAAGACAGGTTAATTCATTCGTCAGTTTTCTGCTGGACGGGACGGACAAGGCCATCCTGGCCATGGAAAACGTTTTCGGCCTCGATATTGCCAGTTCAGATTCAGACATCGAGCTGGCCAGCGCATCGGAGAGCGAATTTCTGCAGCACCTTGGTGAACAATCACTCTATACCGTAAGCAGTCAGCTCACTGGAGAAATCGAAGGGCACATTACACTGCTGATGCGGGAATCAGACTTCCGATTACTCGGCAATGCAATGAAACCCCTCCTGAACCTGCTGTTCCTGTCCAGTCCTGATAGCGATCTCGAATCGCTCGAGGAAAACAAGCCGAACTGGCTGCGGGATGAAGAATCAACGCCCGCCGGCGAGGATTTCAGGATGCAGATGATGGATTTGCTGGGTGAATTAGGCAATGTCCTGATCGGTATGTATGTTAAAGCCCTGTTCCAGATTTTTCGACTCAACATCAAACACAGCCTACCGACCACCGCTTTTGATTTGGACCAATCCACACTCAGATTGCTCGGTGAACAGGCGAACCCGCACATTGTCATCGAAAATGAGTTCCAGATTTCCGAAAACAATCTCAAAATCTGGTGTCTGATTTCCCCCAGCCAGGAAACCTTCCAGCACTTGCTGAGCACCACGACCCACTGATTGCCGCCACGACCCCAGAGGGTCGATATCCGGGCTACAATGGTTTTCGCGCTCATCCAACCACAGATTCAAGTGCTGGGGCTTGCACATGACAGGAGATGAACCTTGAGTGTCAAAATGTTTCACAATCCACGCTGCTCCAAGTCCAGGGCGACACTACAGCTACTCGCTGAGCGGGGCATCGAGCCTGAAATCATTCTTTATCTTCAGGACCCTCCGGGCACCGACGAGATCACCCGGATTCTCCGGCTATTGAATTTCACGCCCCGTGAATTGATGCGCCGTGGCGAATCGGAGTATCGCGAACTGGGACTGGACCAATCGTCACTCGATGATCGCGAGCTGATTGAAGCCATGGCTAAACATCCCAAGCTGATTGAACGCCCGATCGTGCTGGCCAACGGCAAGGCCGCAGTGGGCAGACCGCCGGAATCGATACTCTCCATACTGTGAGCTCCGCCTTGCTCAGGACAAGCTACCTGGCTTTGCTGGCATGGCAATGGGTCTGGCATGCCATTGTTCCCCAGCCGGCCGGCAGCCGGAAGATCTGGCTTGCCGCATTGCTGACCCTGCCGCTGCTCCTGACTCTGCGTGGCGTGATCAGGGTTGAAACACGATCGATCAACTGGTCCAGTTACCTGCTGCTGCCTTACTTCCTGATTGGTGTGATGGAAGCCTGGAGCCAGGCGGATCAGCGTCTCGTCGCCCTGGTTCAAACAGCGCTCGTGGTCGTTTGCGGACTGTCCATCGGGCTGAGCAATCGACAACGCTCTCGGGCTCGGCGGTCACGGCCGGAACGCTGATCATTGAATCTGCGGACTCCCTCGTGACCGATTGAGAGGAAAACTGGGTCAGGTAAAGCGCCTTTAAGCGCATGACCGCATGGACAAGCCCAGCCTCTACGGTACCGCCTCGACGTGTCATTTCCGGCAGTTCCCTCCAATGGGTTCGCAATTCCCCCAAGCGCTCAATTCCCAAGGCACCGATGGAGTTCAGGGGCAGATTGTCCCGCCTGAATCTGAAAATGATCGCTGCATCGAGGAGGCCGGCCTGCCCGCTGACCGACGATCTGATCGCATCGTTGTCAATCAGGGCCTGGGGATGAAAAATGCTCATCAGTAAGCGCAATAAATCCTTTTGAAGCGTCAGATTTTCCAGTTGCTCAAAACCTTCATTGTCTCTACCGTTTTCCTCGCCGACCAACATGCCACGATAAACGGCCGCCTGCTCAGCTCGATACAAGGCCTGCAAATGCTCATTGAGCTCGGGACCGATCTCGGGCGCAACTTCCGGTCCCAGGGCCTCGACACCCAGCCCCGTGATAAACCAATCCCGCCATTCTGCACCCTTGTCCCAGTTGGTGGCGAGCAGCCGCGAGGGCAGCGTTCGCGGCGCTGCCAGGTAGGTCAGCCGATTGGGCACAATCCCGGCTCGCGATTCCTTCATCTCCGTTACAATTCGGGACCCGACCCATTCCATGGGACAACTGTCCTCCAGAACGGCCTCGTCTGCAGCCGCAAAAAGATAGTGGTACTCATCCGGAGTGGTAAAGCGAAAACCGAACACATCCTCAGCGCGGTCCTGCCTGACGAAACGACCTTTGAGATCAAACTGCAACCGCCCGAAATAATTGGCAACATTGGTATCTCCCGGGCGCACCGGTTCCGAGCGGCGATCCACCCATTCCATGTTCTGGTAACACAGTTGCACGCTACCCATTCGAGACTGGGCTGCAACCAAATAGCTGTCGGGAAACAGCCCCCACAAGGCCCTTTGTGACGTCAAAGGCCCCTTCATTTCGCAAACCTGTTCCGGGTCACAGGGGCCAACCACCTCGTCCTGGGGCCGGAATGTGGTTGATTGGTTTGCGTCCCTCTCCAGCTTGATGTCCGATCCGGCTGCAAGCTCGGTATCCCTGAATGCAGCGATGGATGCGCGAATGCCGCGATTGAACTCCGCCAGTGCCTCCTGGTAATTTGCCAGGCTTCTCGATATCGGATCAGTCTCACCGCTGCCGGTTCCAAAAAAACAGTCACTCTGGGCGCCCGTCGTTTGAACGAGCCGCGTCCCAATCGCCGTCATTCGGCGTAAGCGTTCCTCATTCTCAGGCGTACGAAAGTAAATCGGAAACTGCTCTGCAAGCCAGGTCATCACATTGGCGAGAGAGGACCATTCGATGGGGTTTGGCAGGGGTTCATCAGGCAACTCGCAGGCGTTTGGAAAACGGTCATGCAGATAACCCAGGCTGTAATTGATTCTCTGTTGCGCAGTGACGCCTACCTCTCTTTTCAATTCATCGTTGCCGAACGGTCCGGAGGCGTCTCCCGACAAGGCGGGTTGCGCGGCGACTCCTTCTGCCAATTGCAACAGGCTAGACAGGCAATCATCGAACATTTCCCGCGTCATCCCGGAGGGTTCTTGGTTTTCAATGCG